>NZ_JBANSO010000029.1:0-59750 GCF_037070225.1 Vreelandella indica | reverse complement strand
GCCTCGTGGTCGAAGACCATACGTACCGCCCGCTGGCGAACTTCAGGGGAATATCGATTTGATTTGCTCATGGCTCCATCCTCTCAAGGTTTGGAGCCTCCGGGAATCCCGGTACGGTTCACTCCTACCTGCTGGGGCTGCGCTTGCCGAAGTTAATGGCAAGTGCCTTATTGATGGTGAACCCGCTGAACTGACAGGTAAGATTTGGCGAGAAACCTTCCCTGGCCCGCCCAACTACGAAAGTATCGAGACAGGAGACAAGCCCTTAACGTACTGGATTCTTACTACTGAAGAACCTTATTGCGGTAAGGCATACAACATGGAGAGTGGGGACACTTACAGGATTCCCGGTGAGCTAACTCGTTTCCAGCTCGTCCTCGATGATGACCAGTACACTGACAACCAATCGCTGGTATTTGAAAACGCTACAGTTACCGGAAGTATGTTTTCCGGACATACCGGCTACCACAATACGGCCATGCTGATAGATATTGAGTCGATCGAACCTGCTAGTGACCAATAACTATTTCTTACCTTTTATACGTCTGATTAGCCCAGCCAGAGCCGCCGTAAGGTCTCGGACTGCTACTACCAAATGAGTTATTCTGCGGCTGCATTGACGCCGCACTGGCTACACCGTTAGCGGCTGTTGACGCCATACCAGCAAGGGCAGCACCACGGGAAGGCGGCTGGCCTTTCGATACGGAATTGATACGGTTAACGGCTGCTGTCTGCCGCGACTGTTTCTGACGCTGCAACTGCCCAAGAGTCCAATTCAAGTTCCGGTCGATGGTCGAACGGTCACGGGCAGCAGAACCGGCGATGTCTCGAAGACCGAGATGAACCGTGTTGCCAGTGATACCGGCCTCACCGGCAGCTACTCTAGAGCGGGCCATTTGAGAGCGTGATTCCCTTGTCCTTTGTTCTTTCTCTTCGGTGGCTAACTGCTGCTCTTGAGACTGTCGAGTGTTGATGTCCCCATACTCACGGCCTAGAGCCTTATAGGTGTTCTGCCGGTTCTGGGTATACATCTTGTTCTGGGCTTCTGCTCGTTGGGCAGCCGCTTCATATTGCTGCTGTTGGCCGTACATCTGTGCGCCAGTGCTCACGACAGTCATTGCTGTTACGGCTATAGACATGGGATCACACATTATCGTACTCCTTCACTGTCTCGCCTTCCGCTCCTGCTACTGCTAACTGGTCGGCCAGTTCGTTCTCTGGGTGTCCGTTGTGACCACGAACCCAATGGAACCGGACAGTGTGAATCCCTAGCAGGGCATCAAGCTGTTGCCATAGGTCTTTATTCTTAACGGGCTGCTTGTTGGCTGTTTTCCAGCCTTTGCGTTTCCATCCATGAAGCCATTCAGTAGCGCCTTTCGTGACGTATTCGCTGTCACTGGTCAGGTCTACCGATGACGGCCACTTCAATGCCGATAGCGCTTCAATGGCAGCGGTCAGTTCGGCTCGGATGTTGGTCACGTGCTTGCCCTGGAGTTTGTCAGCCAGTTTCAGGCGGTGGCCTGACGAAGTGAGAAAGACAGCCCCCCAGCCCGCTTTTGGGTTTTGCTGACCGTTATTGCTACAGGCTCCATCGGTGAAGATACGGACGTAGCTCAAGGGGCTTTCAGCGTTGGAAAGTTCGTGTGATGTGCTCATGGTTGTTTCGTCCTCATTGTCGGAGACAGACGGTTCCCTTCAGACGGACGGCCCAACAGACGGACGAAACCGCCAGCCTGACCGACTGCCTTCGAGAATGTGCTGGTAATGATGAAATGGAATAGCTCAAGGGATGAGCGGTTGGATAGCCTGGGGGATGATCTATTGGTTGTGTTCGGACGTGAAGTAGTCAGTGTGGCAACGCCACCTTACGAGGTATCGATAATGTTAGCTGGACGCAGGTCGTACCGATGGGCCTGGATCGTGGTTATTACCACGGTTGATTACTTACACTGCCGATGAAGCCAATAGATGAAGTGGTTGGTTATCTGAAAGATGAACTAAAAGACTATACCTACAAGAGGTAGTCTCAGGTGCCAGTCTTCTAGATGTCCCCGCCACCCCGTAGTCAGCCCAACGATAAACTCGTTAGGTCGCTCGGACTGCGCTCTGGGCCACCACTTCCAGAGAGTCCTTCCGCCGTTCTTCAGGGCATCCAGAGGCTAAGCGTAATGCCAAGCTTGAAATGCTCTACGTTGCCCACCGTGTGACCGTCCGACTGGCGAAGTCGAGCGAGACACCGATAAACAACTTGAACGGGCTGTGTCGGGTTGAACCTTTTCTCATGCATTCCAATTAAGGAACCGTTACCGAGGTTCTCCCGAAAGCGATTAAGCTACGGTTATGACGGGGAAGAAGTAAATCTCAGTATGCCGAGCCTTCTTAGATTGGTCCCCGAAGGAGCGTATGTCCTCCTTAGGTGCAGGGTAATCAGTTTGGAATTGTGCGGCTTTCTGGCGGCTTTGAAACTAAAAGCAGTAGTGATGCCCAGCTAAGCTATAAAAGCCTTTGCGTGGAAGTACAGCCGCATTAATAGGGGCCAGCCCAAGACATAAAGCGTTGGTCAGCCCGTTTGTTCTGGTTAGTGCAATATATCATCAAGGGTCACAGCCAGTTCCTCACCCATCTCGGTAAGGTGGACGAGTTTCTTACGGCGTTCTTTGGGGTCTTCCTCTGTCCAGACAAGTCCAAACCCAGGCTTGTCGTATTCTTGCCACTCGGACAGTACAGCGATTGTTCTTGAGCATGTCGCTTGTTTGGTATTGGTCTGCTTTCGTAGTTCATCCATTGATACCCCTGGATTTGCAGCGACATAGGTGAAAAGGGAAGCCACCGTCATCGGTAGGTCAGAATGCAGCTTGCGAAATTCCTCCACAGCAGCCAGCGCTCGCTGCAGTAGATTTTATTGCTTGTGGGCACGGCTTGCGGCTGACTTTCCATTATCCAGTTCCTCTTTGTGGGCTATAGGAATCGTATGCTTTGAGGTCTTCCATCACAAGCCACGGCAAACCGGACGTCTAACCAGCGGGCAAAGAACACGGCCAGCTTTGGGTGTGCCCAGGTGCCACCATGACGACCACGCTTTACCTCAAAAACGTGGGAATATCCCACCTTTTCCAATTCGGCTGTGTATTCTTTTGTGCTGGGGAGCCGGAGAAATTCTTTTACCTCCTTACCGAATTCCTTAGCGGCCTTCGTCATGTTGAAGTAACCGTCTTCGCGGAATGTGAGGGTCTTGCCGTGCCACTGTTTGGTGATCATTGCGTTGATCATTTTGATAGCTCATTTACCAGAGCCATGTAGTTTCAGCAAGGCCGTGACTTAAATCATCAAAATCCGATGAATTAATTCCAGATAATGCTTGGAATAGCTTGAATAAGGCCGGTACCTAGAATTCCAGTGACTGCTACTTGATCCTAATAGGGGGATTTCCCCATACAAGGCTTCAATTTATTTTGTGTGTCCGAGTGTCGTACCTGCCAGACATTCCCGCTTCACTATGCCTCGGAAGCTACTCCCTTTGGGTAGTTGATCAGTTCTATAGCTTCCCGCTTGCTCTTCAACGAATGCCCCCCAGAGTAAAGCCCATAGGTCACCCTTGGTTTCTCATGACCGACAATATCCGCCGTGAGGTTTTCCGACACTCCGGCATCTTCGAGTAGGGTAACAACGGTCTTACGGATGGAGTGAAATACGAAGGTAGAGCCGAAGCCATGGCGGGCTTTGAGCCGCCCAAAGCGTTTACCGATGGCGTTCGACCTATCGCCGTACTTATTAAAGGTGAGTCCTGATAGTAGGTAGCCGTCTTTAGATTCAGCCAACAGGCGCTTTATTGTGGGCTTCAACTCGTGGTGAACAGGAATCTCACGTATCCCCGCATCAGTTTTGCTGTCGGTAACCCTTAACCTATCAGTTGAACTGTCATCCGTGCGTAGTGAGCATAACTCTTCGATCCTGGCCCCTGTGAACATCCCTAGAACAATCAGGTCTGCCAGCGAATGATCCCCGCCATCTATCGCGTCACGATGGAGCTTAACCACATCGATAGGTTCAAAGGGTACCCAGCCTTTCGTTCCCTCGCGGGCTTTGCTGGCGCTGGAAGCTCGTTCTTGGCGAAGCACGAAAGAGGGCAGTTTGAATGGTTCACGGTCAGTTGGGGCTTTGCCTGTTTCTTGAAGGTGGTGCCAGACGTTTCGAGCCGTCGTGAAGCACCGTTTGACTGACGATACGCCATAGCCATGACCGTCTTGTTCCTTCGGTGCCATGAGAACCTTGGCCCACTCCCTGACGCTCTCAGTGTTTATGGCTTCAATGACCTCGAAATAGTCAGCCATTCGCTTGGCGTCTTTCTCCATCTGTTCGGCAGTTTTCTGCTTCAAATGTAGGTTGTTACGCCATTCTATAAGCTCTGGAGTAATAGGTGTCCGCTGCCCAAGAGCAACGCTAGCGAGGCGTTGGGCGTCTTCATGGTGGCCTTGAGAGTCCAGCTTTTCGGCTTTGCTGGTTATTGAACCGGCTAGGGCTTCATAGTGCTGAAGGTCGTTGCTGCGTCGGAGTTCTTCTAGCTGCTGGCGATACTCCAAAACACCATCAAAAAATGATCCTCCTAGCTCATCATTACCTTGTGCTTTGGAAATCTGGTCTTTCCATTCAGCCACCAATGCATAGGCTCTTGATTGAGCCACTCGTTTATCAGTGGTGCCCGTACTCTTAACGAAACGAATCTTGCCACCGAGTTTTGGCCGTACTTCCTTGGGGATAGTAAGCACTGCGTACCAACGGTTTGCGCGTCTCTCCAGGTGGCTCATAGTGGGCATCCAGATGGTGTATTTACCACACGAATTTACCACATGAAAGGGAGGTAATGCATTGATAGTTAAGTGTATCAGTTACTTATAACCGTTTGGCGGACTGTCCCTCCCCCTCCGCCACAGAATTTAGATTAAGCCGCTGATTTTCAGCGGCTTTTTATTTTCCTGAAAGATATTGACCCACACATAGCAGCTGGTTTCCATGGGCTCGCTCAATATGCCGCTGGACAATATGCATCTCTACGGCATCACGATCCTCCTCCAAGACCAGGCTCTGTCCCTAATGCCAGGCAGTTGAGCCTATTCCTTATAAGTTGACCATGAGACCTTCCCATGTCAGGCACACTGACTCGGTAAGATCCATGCAGTTCAGCGACGCCATTGATGCCATCGCCAAGGCAGCCCCTATGATTTCTCCAGTCTCTCCGAAGTGCTCTCTCCCGAACTGATCGACACCTGTCTTGAAGAAGCCAGCGTGGCCACAATGTGCAAGCGACGCCTGCCTCCTTACTTGCTGCTGACTCATCTTTTTCCTATGTAGAGTTATTTTGCATGCTCCTGACATTACTTAGGGCTGCGGTGAGTATCTTGATCTCTCGAGTTCCACCCTTCGCGGGTGGACACTGACAACAAGCTGCGTAAAGCGACGGTTACCGCGGGAGAGCTTTGGCGCGCTGGTCGCGGACCGGCTAATCTTCAATAAGGATCGGTGTGCCAGGGCGCGTTCGTCGCTGGGAGGAGCCATGCCGTTACGTGACCCGCATCGCCTGGAAATTCCTTTCGGTCGCTTCGAGCGTCGCTTGGGGCTGTCGGCAGTTACTTTTCGCCTGCATAAGCGGGAATGGTGTGATGGTTGCCTTTACCTGGGCGTTCGTCTTACCTGATGGAGGGGAGACTATGAGCGAGGCATATACTCAGCCGAGTTCGACTTCGCACGAAGCCGGTATCAAGATGCCGGAGGACGTGCTGATACTCCTGCCTGTTCGTAACCTGGTCCTATTCCCGGCGTTGGTACTGCCGATCACCGTGGGTCGACCCAAGTCCCTGGCAGGTATCGAGGAGGCGCTGAAGAATGATCGTCCGGTGGGCGTCATACTGCAGAGGAATCCCGACGCCGTCGATCCTGGGCCTTCTGACCTCTACCGGGTCGGCACCGTGGCCAATATCCTTCGCTTCGTGTCGAGCGAGGAGGGCAGACACCAACTAGTCTGCCAGGGCCAGACGCGTTTCCGGATACTGGACTTCATCGATGGGTATCCTTTTTTGCTGGCGAGAGTGGAATTGATCCGAGCGCGAGAGGGGCGTAGTCCGGATGTCGAGGCGCGGTTGTTGACGCTGCGCAAGCGGGCCCTTGAGGCACTTCATCTGTTGCCGCAGATCCCTGACGAGTTGATCCGTGCGGTGCGGGCCATCGATCAACCCGGCCTGATGGCCGACACCATCGCCGGTTACTTGGATCTTTTGCCCGATGAGAAGCAAGAGATTCTGGAGCTCACTGATCTCAAGGCACGGATGGACAAGGTGCTAGCGCGCCTCGACTATCGAGTGGAGGTGCTCAAGCTGTCGCAGAAGATTAGCGAGCGCACCCATGAGACCATGACTGAGCGTCAGCGTGAGGCAGTGCTGCGCGAGCAACTGCGATCTATCCAGCAGGAACTTGGCGAGGGAGACGAGAAAGCCGAGGAGATTCGCGAACTGGAAGAGCGCATCAACAGTGCTGGCATGCCCGAGGAGGTAGAAACCTTTGCCCGCAAGGAGCTCAAGCGTCTTGAGCGCATGCCTGAGGGCGCCGGGGAGTACTCCATGGCGCGCACCTTCATGGAGTGGTTGCTGGAGCTGCCCTGGTCGAAACTTAGTGAGGAACACCTCGATATTGCCCGCGCTCGGGAGATTCTCGATGCCGATCACTATGGCCTCGAGCGCATCAAGAAGCGCATTATCGAGCATCTGGCGGTTCACAAGCTCAACCCGGAGGGCAAGAGTCCGATCCTGTGCTTTGTCGGCCCGCCGGGGGTTGGCAAGACCTCGCTGGGGCAGAGTATCGCGAGGGCCATGGGCCGCGAGTTTGTGCGTGCAAGCCTTGGCGGGGTCCACGACGAGGCCGAGATCCGCGGCCACCGACGCACCTACATCGGCGCGCTGCCGGGCAATATCATCCAGGGACTGCGCAAGGCCGGCACTCGCAACCCGGTGTTCATGCTGGACGAAATGGACAAGCTCGGCGCCGGTATCCAAGGGGATCCTTCGGCGGCGCTGCTCGAAGTGCTTGATCCGGCGCAGAATAGTGCCTTTCGGGATAACTACCTCGGCGTGCCTTTCGACCTCAGTCGGGTAATGTTCATCGGCACTGCCAACGTGCTCGACCAGATTCCTGGCCCGTTGCGTGACCGGATGGAGGTCATCGAGCTGGCCGGCTACACGGAAGACGAGAAGGTCGAGATCGCTCGGCGATATCTCGTGCCACTCCAGTGCGCGGCCGCAGGACTCTCCGAGGAGCAGCTGACACTCTCCGATGCCGCCTTGCATGCCATCGTGGCGGACTACACCCGCGAAGCGGGGGTGCGCCAGCTCGAGCGGCTGATCGGCCAGGTAGTGCGACACGTAGCCGTGCGCATTGCAGAAGGTGCCCTGGAACGAGCGGATGTGGATACCGTAGACCTGACGGAGTCCCTTGGTCCACCACGTTTCGAGAACGAGATGGCGATGCGCACCAGCGTGCCTGGTGTCGCCACGGGCTTGGCCTGGACCCCAGTGGGTGGCGATATCCTCTTCATCGAGGCGAGCCAATCACCGGGTAACGGACGGCTGATTCTCACTGGCCAGCTCGGCGAGGTGATGAAGGAGAGCGCCCAGGCGGCCTTGAGTCTGATCAAGGCCCATGCCGACGAACTGGGTCTGGAGGCCCGGCGCCTGGCCAGGACCGACATCCATGTCCATGTTCCGGCAGGAGCGATCCCTAAGGATGGCCCCAGTGCCGGCACGGCCATCTATACGGCGTTGGTTTCGCTGCTAAGTGGTCGCTGCGTCCGTGAGGACGTCGCCATGACCGGGGAGATCACCCTGCGGGGTCTGGTGCTGCCAGTGGGCGGCATCAAGGAGAAGGTACTCGCGGCCCAACGGGCCGGCATCCGCACCGTGTTGCTGCCAGCGCGCAACCGCAAGGACTGGGAGGAAATTCCTGAGAAGACCCGTGAACGTCTGACCTTCCATTGGATCGAGCATGTCGAGGACGCTACACGGCTGGCGCTATGCGATGCGGGCTCCTCAACAGTCACCACACCCAAGGAATCCTGACGGCTGGCTCGTCCGTAAGCGTCGGTATACCTGGGGTGGCGAGGGGGGTGAAGCCCCGTTTGCAGTTTGGCATGTACTCGAGAATGGCCAGCGCCATTGTCGAGTCTTGCCATGGGGAAAAGGTGTCATGAACCTTGATCCGCGTCATGGCTGTCCGACGGGACCCTCCTATACTTTTCCATGTGATCGTATTGGTGGATCGCACATCTCCTGTGGGGCCGGGTAACTTGCCTCATTGGATTTTTTCCGCCTTTCCCGTGAGGTGACTCATCATGACCAACAATAAATTCAAGGAGGCTTCTCCTTCCGCCACACAGCCCGCCACAATCACCGAAGCTGAGGCTCCTACGTCACGCTACCCGAGCCCTTTTCGGGAGCTGGATCGCATGTTCGACAGCCTTCTGGCTCGGGATTGGATGCACCCCCTGCCCTGGGATCGTCTGTCTGCCCTTGCGCCGCGTCTACCCAGAGTCGATGTTCTCGACAGGGATACTGAAGTAGTGGTTCGCGCCGAGCTTCCCGGTATCGAGCGTGAGGATCTCGATGTCTCGGTAACTGAAAGGGCGGTGACCATCAAGGGTGAGAGTCATAAGGAATCTCGTGAGGAGGAAGGCGAGTACTATCGCTGTGAGATCTCTAGTGGCAGCGTACTGCGTACAGTGGATCTACCTTGCGATATTGATGCCGACAAGGCAGAGGCCAACTTCCGAAGCGGCGTACTGGAGCTGACCCTGCCCAAGATCAAAGAGGCGCACCGTCGCAAGCTGGACATCAAGAGTTAAACATCATGGCGTGAGAGGCGCGGGAATATCGCTTCCCGCGCCGTACGCCGAGGACTTCATCATGAAGATGACCGGGGTATTAGTTTCGGATCAGACGAGTGCTCGCCTGTTCACGATCAATCTGCCGAAAGCCCCATTCGAAGAGTTGGCGAGATTGGACAATCCTGAAGGCCGACTACATGAGCGCGACATTGAGGCCGATCGGCCAGGGAGGGACTTCGATAGCATGGGGCGGGGGCGGCATGCCATGGGAACACGCCATCCGGCGACGGAGCAGCAGGAGATTCGCTTCGCCCAGGAGATAGCGACGCTGCTGGCCGATCACCACCGTCGAGATAGCTTCCAGCGCTTGGTTCTTTGTGCTCCGCCGAAGCTGTTGGGGCTAATACGGGAGGCGTTGCCAAAGCGGGTCGCTGGGTGCCTGCTGCTGGAACTGGACAAGGATCTCGCCCACTTGAGCGACACCGATCTGCGTGCCCATCTGACTGAGCATCTGCCCACCATCATTCAGCCACAGAGTTCGCTATCAGCCTGAGCTTATCCCCGTTGTCTCACCCCGAGACGCGGGCTGTCGGCTCAAGCGCGGTGGGCTATGGCCGAAGATTGAGGCAGGGCGGTGGGTACCCTCCTGACCGTTGAAGGCTTGCCAGCAGCTAGTCGAGGCGCCTTCTGCAGCGGGCCGGGTTCACAGTCAGCGGTTTTTTTGCTATGTACACAAAAACAATAGGGAATGATCCGCCCGCTCTTCGGATAACTCGCAGGATGGCGTGAGGGGGCTCCATGCGCTCGACCAAGTGTTCAATATAGAAAGTATGGTTGTACCTCTACGGAGAAGTAGGCGAAGCTTTTTCTGGAAATAAGCTAATTGCGGAATTGCCTCGCCTCCAGCTTGGCCATTCTTTTCTTAAGCACCATCGTTAGAAGAACAAACTAATACACTAGCTGCTACATTCCATCATGATCCCGATATTGATGATGAGCCTTTAACACCCGTTTCAAGTAATTAATGAAAGGAGCATCTCTCTTTAAGCCTTTTTGCGCCGCTATTATAAGCGTTTAGATGACAGAAAGGCTTTAAGGCTAAGAGCTCCTTTCAAAACCCTTGAAATAGCTCGCCTGCGTGCCTAGCTTAGCTAATATGGCTAAGAAGATTGTACCTGACGAACTCTGGAAAATTGTCGAGCCGCTCTTGCCACCTGAACCACCCAAGCCTGATGGTGGCAGGCCACGTGTTTCCAACCGTGCCGCCTTAACCGGCATCCTGTTTGTTCTTAAGTCAGGCATCCCCTGGGAGATGTTACCTCAAGAAATGGGATGCGGTTCCGGCGTCACTTGCTGGCGACGGCTGCGTGACTGGCATGAAGCCGGTGTCTGGAAAAAGCTTCATCAGACGTTGCTGGAATACCTGCAAGCAGCTGATCAACTGGATTGGGATCGTGCTTGCATGGACAGTGCCTCCATCAAGGCAAAAAAAGGGGATCAGCCATTGGCCCAAACCCGACAGACCGTGGGCGACCCGGAACTAAACGGCACCTACTGACCGATCGAAAGGGAACACCGCTGGCGGTCGTTCTCTCCGGGGCCAATATGCATGACAGTGTTCCCCTATCTGTCCTGCTAGACGAGGTACCCCCCGTCGCAGGTCGTCTGGGTCGTCCTCGCCAGCGACCTCGTAAGCTTCACGCCGACAAGGCATACGACTTTGCTCGTTGTCGCCGTGCCTGCAGTAGACGCCATATTCAGGCTCGTATAGCCAGACGTGGTGTGGAAGATACTCAGCGACTGGGACGACATCGCTGGGTGGTTGAAAGAACCTTCGCCTGGCTGGAACAGATGCGTCGGCTCGCAACACGATATGAGCGGCGCACTGACATCCACTATGCGTTCACTTTACTGGGCTGCTCCCTGATCTGCTTGAAGCGGCTCACATGACAGTTTTGAAAGAAGCTCTAAGTCTTTATTGTGCTGATACTCCTAATTTCGTCATTAGTTTTTAACTTGTGTTAATAACATTTAGATAAATATCTTAAGAAGTAAATTTTTTAATTTATATTAATAAAAATGTATTGCGATATATTGCCTGTTTTAAACTTTGTATCCCTTTAATAGGCGAGCTAGTTTTGTTGTTGTAAGGCTTGGCTATAGCCAACTGACAGCCAAGATCGTTTTTCATTGGATGACTAAAGGAGTTGGTCATGTTTAAAAAGCTACTTATCACTGCAGCAATTTCCACAGCACTGGCCACCACCAGTACTGCAATGGCACAACAGTGGGACCAGAGCAACCAATCGCAGAGTCAGGATCGCTACAGCCAAGACAATCGTTGGCATGATCAGAACCGCCAGGATAACCGCTACCAGGATGATCGTTACCGCGACGACGACCGTTGGCGCGAGCAAAACCGCCAGGATAACCGCTACCAGGATGATCGTTACCGCGACGACAACCGGTGGCGCGAGCAAAACCGCCAGGATAACCGCTACCAGGATGATCGTTACCGCGACGACGACCGTTGGCGCGAGCAAAACCGCCAGGATAACCGCTACCAGCAGGATCGCTACCGCAACGACAACCGGTGGCGTGATCAGAACCGCCAGGATAACCGCTATCAGCAGAACCGTAACAGCAACGCCCATGAGTGGCGCGATTAGAGGCATAGCCGTTATAGCAATTAAGCCAGTAAGACAGCCGTTAGCCTACCTACCGGCTGTCTTGAATGATGAGATCACTGAAGCATTTGGAGAACGTGATGTTTAGAAAATTGATTCTGGCAACAGCCGTAACAGCGGCATTTGCAACCAATATGGCGGTTGCTCAACAAGATGATAATCGTAACGACAGCTACCGTTATGATAATTCCCAAAGTAATCAACAAAGTTATCAATCTAGAGATAGCCAAGGTGGTCAGTACCACCAAAATGACCGCTACCATCGGTATGATGACCAGAGAGATCGTCAGCGCAGTCACAGCGGGAACGATGGCCAGTATCGTCAATACCGCAGCAATGATGATTACGATCGAAGAGGCCAGCACTCCAATCAGTCATCAAGCGATTATGAGCGTCAGCAATATAGGTCTAACAATAACCTATATAACGGTGAACAGAGAGGTCAACAGAGCCGACGGCAGGAGCAGTCACAGGGTAGTGAACAGGAATCTTATATTTACTTCCAAGGTTATCTAGAAGGTAAGCAAGAAGGCCTTGAGCAGGGACTAATGCGTGGTTATCGGCAGGGCTACCTGCAGGGTATGCAAGATGCAGTACACAGTGCTAATCAGAGTGTTAATCAAAATTCAAATAGAAACCAAAGCAATACCGGAAATGGTAATCGGCAAAACTCTGCAAATCAACGCGGTGGGCAAGGCAATGAAAATCTAATGCCTCCCACCGACATGGGTGCCGAAGGCCCCAGTGGGTCAACTGAAATGCAGACTTCAGACGAGCAAAACGATTCTGAAGCGGATGCTGCGTCTGAAGAGGACTAGCCTAACGAGCTTGTGATGAAGAAAGCTTAAGGTGCATGTCACGCATGCACCTTTTTCGCTGCTGATTTTCTCTTCTTATGCGGCTTACGCTCTTTTTACAACATTAGTGACTATTGGTATCTTCCGATAGCCTGGTAATAGCAAGAAAAATCAGAGTGTTAGCCTGTAAAATTATTGATTTTCAAGATGCAGGTAAAGCGAGTCAAACTCGCCAGCGTCTTGTAATTTCTGCCAGTCAGGTATGGTTACCCTTCTTTTGTTCGTAATTATCAAGCCATCATTACGAAGGGCCTGTAGCACTCGGTTTACGTGTACTGGGGTCATCCCCGTTGCATCTGCTAGCTCCGCTTGGGTAATAGGCATATCAAAAGTGTTTTCATTCTCTACCAATCCCACCGCTTTAAGGCGCAGCAAGAGCTCACAGATAATATGAGCGATCCGTGAATAGCCTTCGCGTTGCCCTACATTCAACAACCATTCCCGGAAAATGGAAGCATCCACCAATGTTTCATGCCAGAAGGCCGCAGTAAGCCGAGGGTGGCGCTCAAATAAAAGCGATAAGTCTTGGTGCTGTATGTAACCGAGTTTGCAGGGGCTGAGTGATGCAATGTTAATATCAATAACTTGCAAGTGCAGGCTCTGCAAATCTGGCATATCACCAGGAATATGCAATGCCATTATTTGACGTTTACCCTCTAGGGTTAGTTTGTAAACACATGAAAAGCCTTCCAGCAATAAGCAACTTTGACTAGGCTGGTCACCCATTTTAACGATAACTTGGTTAGCCTTTACATCTTGCGTTTGTACCGGTAATTCCTGAAGTGCCCGCTTTTCATCGGCGGTAAGGGTGAAATTACTTTCTAACTTGCGGATCATTAGGTGGGTATGAGGAAGTAGGGCGCTAGACATGCTGCTTGGCTCCATGTTTGGCAGGAATGAAGCCTGAGCGACAGTGTCTCTGCTTAAGTTCTAATAAAAGCAATGTTTAGTTATATAACCGAATTTTTTTACAATTGTAAATCAAAATCGATCCTATAAAAAGATTATTTAAATTGTTTGAGAAGATGAAAAAAATTACCTGCTAACTAGAGTGCTTAGGGAAAATTTCTCATATAAGTTATGGTAATTATATCTTTCTGAAAATAAAGATTATTTTATAATTTTCTAAGATAAATTAAAGCTAGCCTTTTGCAGGCTAGCTTGTCTGATTTTTTAAACTTTCAATATTTTAATATTTGTTAAAGTATTTCGAGCTGGGCATGGGTGTGATGCGCGGCTAGGCGCCCTACGTTAACCACTTCTACGAGCGATTAAAAAGGCAGCACACCGCCGAAGCCAATGCCAAGCACGGCAACAATAACAACAACGATAACGACGATAGTGGTAGTAGATGGCATGTTCTCTTCCTTTGAGTAGTGAGCGTTGCTACAGCTTAGGCACGATTGCACCATTTTGCACGCTGTCATGCTTACCCGGCCTCCCGCAACGCCTTTCCCAGCCTGCCAAAATAGCAGCTGAACGCTGCATTGATCTGCTCTCGCTGTGCGCCCTGTGGGTAGAGTCCTTTTTCCGCTTCAAGAGAGGCCTTGGTGCCTTTGACCAGAAAGTGATTGGTGATGGCTGCGTCCTGTACAAATGCCTCAAAGGCGCGTGCGCAAAGCTCTTCGGGTTTGCTGTAATAGAGCTGGCCAAGCTTTTTATCCATCTGCACCGAGCTTTGAAACAGATCGCTAGGCTGGTCGCCTTCGGGCTGCAGTAGTACGGCTTTGAAGCAGCGCATCAGCAGTTGATTCAGAGGGTGGGCAATGGGCGTTGCATCGGCGAGCCAAGCGGTAGAGGCGAATACACCGGCAGGTGTGCCGCGAAAACACTTACTGGCGATGTAGTGATCAAAAGCATGAAACCACTCGTGGGCAATGCTGCCGGGGCCTGCGTTTTTGGCTAGCGCAAAGCTGCGTTGGCTGGGGTCGTAGTGGGCAGAAACGCCAGGTCGGCCACCGCTGCCGTACTGCAGTGCGATTGTGCCGCGTAATGAAATTAGCGCCTCTGGCCCCTGTAGAATCAACATGAGATCGCACAGTGCATCGTGAAACAGCTCGGCGGCACGGTCGCGCTCAGCGCTGGTGACCCAGCGGCCAATCTCGATAGAGCGAAAATCAAACTGGCGTCGGATCAAGGCAAAACTGCTGGCTTGCCCCTGGCGGTGGTCAGGGCCGCTGCGGTAAAAATCCCGCGCTTCAATACTCACTGGTCGCTTCACCTGAACGATGACTGAATGACGCCATGATAAAGCGCCACTAACAGATTGACACTACTGGTGATCATTTGTCGCTTGAGCCAGTGACGACGATCTTGGATATCTCCTTGCATTCCACCTCAGAGGCCCCCACTAAGTAACAACAAGGCCTTTTAATAGCCTCATTTTTCACCGCTAGGAGAAAGATATGAGCAAGCGCATTTTGGTTGTACTGACATCTCACGATCAGCTGGGCGACACCGGTAATAAAACCGGCTTTTGGCTGGAAGAGTTGGCCGCCCCTTACTATGTCTTCAAAGACGCGGGGGCCGAGGTAACCCTGGCCTCGCCTCAAGGTGGCCAGCCGCCGTTGGACCCCAAGAGCGACGCTGAGGATAGCCAAACCGATGAAACGCGCCGCTTCAAGCAAGATGAACAGGCCAATGCTGAGCTTGCAGCGACCCATCGTTTGCGCGATATGAAGGCCGATGACTTTGATGCGGTGTTCTACCCCGGCGGTCACGGTCCGTTATGGGATCTCGTTGATGATAAAGACTCCATTCGTCTGATCGAAACGTTTATTGCGCAAGGCAAGCCGGTCGCTACCGTTTGCCATGCGCCGATTGTATTGGTGAATGCCAAGAACAGCTCAGGCGAACCGCTCGTCAAGGGCCGCCAAGTAACAGGCTTCACCAATGGCGAAGAAGATGCGGTTGGCCTGACTGACATCGTGCCGCATCTGGTCGAAGATGCGCTGCAACAGTGTGGTGGTATCTACACCAAGGCGGAAGATTTCACCCCTTATGTGCGTGAAGATGGCCAGCTGATTACCGGGCAAAACCCGCCTTCTTCAGCGCTAACGGCTGAAACGCTGATGGCGTGGCTGGAGAAATAACTGCTAGGGGGTAAGCAGGCTCAATGATAACGGCGAGGCTATCCTCGCCGTTTCTATTTTGGTCACTGACCATATTCTGACTACCTTTATAAGGTAGTGAGGTAGGGGGTTAAAATAGGTAGTTTTCAGCACGCATCAAGGAGGTGGTCAACATGGAGACGGCACATGTTTATCGGATGAAAACGGCAGAGCACCTTTGCCCGTTTGGTATGAAAACGGTCGATTTGTTAAAGCGTAAAGGATATGAGGTTGACGATCACCCGCTAACCTCCCGAGATGAAATAGAAGCGTTCAAGGCTCGGGAAAATGTCGACACCACACCGCAAACTTATATCGGCAATAAGCGTATTGGTGGTTATGAAAAGGTGCGTAAGTATCTTGGGATGAGCGTGCCGAATACGAAAGAGACCACATATCGACCAGTGATCGCGATTTTTGTGACCGCCTTGCTGGTCGGGTTGGCGGTTAGTTGGGTCGCCAACGGTACCTTGATGGCCGCGCGGATGCCTGAATACGCAGTGGCGACGGCCATGGTGCTGTTGGGATTACAGAAATTTCAGGATGTAGAGAGCTTCAGCTCTATGTTCCTTAACTACGACCTGCTGGCTCAGCGCTATGTCCCCTATAGTTATGTATATCCTTACGCTGAAACCCTGGCCGGGATCTTAATGCTGGCAGGCGCTTTGATTTGGCTGGCGGCGCCGTTGGCACTTTTTATCGGTACGGTGGGGGCGGTGTCGGTGTTTAAAGCCGTGTACATCGATAAGCGTGAATTGAAATGCGCGTGTGTTGGCGGAAGCAGCAATGTGCCACTAGGGTTTGTATCGTTAACGGAAAATATCGTAATGATACTGATGGGGCTATGGATGCCGCTTAAAATGTGGTTTTGAGCAGAACTACCAGAGCAGCACCACCAGAACCATTCGCAAGAACCATTCCCAAGAACCAGCCACTAAACGCAAAAGCGCCCTAAACGTGAAGGGCGCTTTTATTTTTACCCAGGCTTTTTAGCGTCTTAATACTGCTAAAAGTTATAATTGAGCGACACACCCGTCACGGTCTGCCATTCGCTGCCTAAATCGTCAACGATGGGGCTGTCAGACGCATCACCGGTCAGGTAGCTGGTGCCAACAAAACCGGTGGCAGACCATTGAGGTGTCAAAGCGTAAGTCAGGCTGGTGCTAACCCCTAAACGCCAGGAGCCGCTATCAGGGTTATAGCTGGCAATGCCGCTACGCAGGCTGTCACGTGTCGAAACCGAGAACATCGACTCCGTCCACTCTTCGTCGGCATAGGCCACATTCGGGGTAAAAGTAAAGAACGTACGCTCATTGAGAGGCAATCGCCAAGCAGCCGATGCTTCCAGCTCTGCGCCATCCACATCGCCCGTTACCGGCGTGCTTCCCGCCAAGCTATATTTCCACTGCCCTTGCTCCAGCGCTAGCCGTAAACCGAGCGTAGCACCGCCATCCACTTTCTCGAATGACGAAATATCACCTTCATTATCGCGGCCAAAGGTATAGCCAATAAAAGGCGATACGGTCCAATCCCCATTGCGAATCGCGTGCCATTCAATGCCGCTGCGTGGGCTGATTGAAAGGGCATCACCATAGTTTAGTTCGATAGAGGGCCAAAGCTGGGTATTGTAATCGTCGCTGCCCAGATAATCGGGCACATACAGGACACCCGCGCCGAGACTACCTTCCCATTACTGGGCCCATGCTTGAGGAGCTATCGCGAGGCTAAGCGCGGCGACTGGCCACCAGTATTTTGAAATCATGATCGCACTCATTTTAAGAAGAATTAAGCAAACGTTCATGATTGTATGTGCTTGCTTGGAAGCTTGGCAAGCCGCTTTATAAAATGGCAAACGAGCGTTTAATAATAATTTATTTTCTATTAACTAACACAGGTTAAATAAACATACTTCTATAAAGCGCATTGTGTGCTCAGCGAAAGGAACTCGCGAAAAGGAAGATTAGACAAGGATTGCTTGAGTAGCACAAGGATGCACAAATAGGATATTTGTGACGTACGGTTATGGAAGACCTAATAAAGCTCAGCCATAAAATGGTTGAGCTTTATTTTTTATTAAAGTTAATAAAATTAAGTCAAGCGTTTGTTTTTTCTCATGGCTGGCTAGGTTAGTAAAATTAATTATATTACAATAATTATAAATAGATTGTTAGATGTGATGGTCGATGTATAACCATAATTAACTGATGATAATGCTTTTTTGACAGTTGTTTGGTGGCGATTAAAGGCCGGTGTCGCTTGAGTCATTAATCAAAAATACCTTAAAATTAGAAAATTATATTATGTTTATTTGACATAATGATGACAAGGTAAGCATGTTCTTAAAGTGCGTGATTCTCGATAAAAAATACCTAGCCTAGTGTGAGAATTATTTTCTCATTAAATAACCTAGGTTAGTTGATTTCGTTGTTTAAAGGTGCATCCTAATCATCAAGCAAAAGGAAGTGCTGACAAGGAAGATTGCGCCAGGATGGCTTAGTATCTCAGGGAAGTGCAAACAGGATGTTTGTGAGGAAGGAAGACGCTGCGATAAAGCCCTAGCCAGGGAATGGCTGGGGCTTTTTTTAAGCTTAAATAAATGACGTATTAGTTACATTCTTATGAATTTTCTCATTTATCGTAAATAGCATGCTAAGGAAAAGGGCAGATGTGTTAGCCATCTACCCCTTCTTTTTTATTAGCCGGCCTGTTAGCAAAATAAGCTATTGATTAATCAGCCTGCCCATTAACATGCATGGTGATAATAGAGCGTGCTTAGTTCATTCAAGGGCACTTCAACTGCTGTTTGGCAGTTAAGGCAACGCACTGTCGCCGTGTTTTTGCCTGTGCCTTCTAAACGAAAGCGATTAAAAAATGGTGACTTGGCTGTCTCTGAATTGCCGCAATGACGACAGATAACATCTAATTCATTGACTTTATTGCTGATTATAATGTCGCGCACGCTGACCTCCTACCATTAGGGTTGATGATGGTTCAGGCGTGGTAACCTCCCTGTTGATCCATATCGTTACCGACACGTTTTAAGTATAAGAGTCAATTCATATATTCTCCATGCGAAATGTATTGCAATCGTGCATTAAATCGACGCAACAAGGCTTTTTTAATATTAAAGCAATATTTTTTTGATTTAATAACCTGGGATAGATAAACACAGCGCTATCACGTCCATTGTGAGCACACACCACAAGGAAGTGGAAACAGGGAAGGCAACGCCAGGAAGGCTAAACGCTCTCAGGGAAGCACAAACAGGATGTTTATGAAGAAAATCAGGGAAGGTTTGATAAAGCCCCGGCCAAGGAATGGCTGGGGCTTCTTTTTATACGCGTGTTTTATTTTTTCGCTTTTTTCTTGGTTTTATTGCTGGCGGCAGGGGCGTTGGTGCTGCTTGCCTTGCTTCCTGCTTTGCTTTCGGCCTTGCTCTCTTTGCCGTCACTCTTTTTGCCTTCATCACCGTCGCTATCCGGCTTGTCGCTGCCCTGGTGAGGAAGCGGGCTGGCTTGGTCAAGGCGTGGGTGGTTATCCAGGAACTCACGCTCTAAATCAGGCAGAGCATCCATGGCTTGCAGGGTATGGGTGAGGGCGTGAATAGCCGCCAGCACATCCTGGGTATGGCCGGTTTCCGAGATCGTGTGCATATTGCGGATAGGGAAGCCGATCGAGGTAGCAGCACTATCGATAGAGGCCAGTACACCCGCCATACCATCGGTACCGGTGTCCACGCCCACGATATCGCGCTGCAGCGGAATATCCTGCGCTTTAGCGGCTGTCGCGATAATCCGATTGAGCTGTTCGCTGGCAATCGAACCCACCGCCATGGTGAAGCCCTTGCCCATTTCCAGCGGCTGCATGCGCTTGTCGCCGATGCCTGGCGCGCCCACGTAGTCGTGGTTAACGTCCACGCCAATCAGCGCATCCGGCTTCATTTCACCAGCCATCACGCGGCTGCCGAAGCGGCCAATTTCCTCATAGCTGGCAATCGCAAACAGCACGCGTACATTTTTCGTACCGCCTGCTTCAGCGATCAAGCGCGCCACTTCGGCGGCCACAAAGCAGCCCAGCCCGTTATCCAGGTAAGCACCGTAAAAGGTATTGGGGCTAAAGCCGGGGCGGATAGGGCGATCAAAAATAATCGAATCGCCCGGGCGTACGCCCAGGTTCAGCACCTGCTGCTTCTTGTTCTCACCGTGAATTTGCAAATCCAGGTAGATCTGCTCTTTCTTGATCCCTTTGCTGCCATCCCGCTGGCCGGGGTCAGAAAAGTGAATGGCGCCCAGTGCCTCTACCGTGCCGCCTTCAATGCAGCGGTAGCTGCCGGGGGCGTCCGGGTCTTCGCTGAACAGCTTCACTTCATGGCCGATCAGCACGGTCGGCAGGAAGGAGTCGGTGTTGATCCAGATTTTGCCGTCTTCGCCAATCGAGCGCACCTGCATACGGATTTTATCCGCATGGCCGATCAGCATGACCTTGAACATGTCGTCACGGCCGGGGTGGGTGTCCAGCACCACGCCCGCGTTGCCCTTGAACTGATGAAGGTGCCAACCTTTAGGCGCAAAGCTCTCAAAATGCGGCTTGAGCACGCCGTAAGTCATCGCCGCTTCAAGGCCTACCGGGCTTGGGGCGGCAAGAATATCGCGCATCAGTTTGAACTGCGCGTCGGGCATTGGCTGTGTCCAGGGTTTGGAAGTATCGCTCATGGATATCGCTCACTTAGTCAGGTGGATGTTCGTCATCTCTAGTCTGCCAGATTCTCGGCGCGGTTGTAGATAAAGGCGAAGAGAAAGCCGAGCGGAAATCGCGTATTCATGAAAAGACCTTATGCGTGATCACGAATCAGTTGGCACAAGGCGCTGGCGGCGGCGGAAGGGGGGTGGCGTCGGCTCAATATCATGCCCAGCTCGCGACGGATCGTCGGTTCGACCAGCGGGCGGTGTTCGATGCCATCGGTGGCAATCTGGCGAAAGCTGAGCGAGGGCAGCACGCTAATACCCAAGCCCGCTGCCACCATGCGGCCAACCGTGGCGATCTGGCGTGCATCGCACAAAATATCCAGCCGCTCCCCCACGCTCTGCATGATGCGGTCAATATCTTGGCGTGAACTGGAAAGCCGATTGATACCAATAAACGGATAGGCAGCCAACTGGCTCCACGCCACGGCCGACTGCGCCAGCAGCGGGTGCCCACACGGGCAAACCGCCACATAGCTATCTTCAAGCACGGGTTCAAAGGTGAGATCGTCCGCGTCGCTCGGCGGCACGGAAAGCCCCAAATCAGCGCGACCTTCACGCACCATTTGATTGATCTGCTCGGCCAGCACATCGTGCAGGCTTAAATTAATCCTCGGGTAGGCTTCATGAAAAAGCTTAATCACCCGGGGGAATAACCCAGCCGCCAGCGTCGGCAGCGCCGCCACGGTCACCTTGCCGCGCTGTTTGGAAAACTGGTCGTTGAGATCCTCAAAGGCTTCATTCCAGTCATTCAATAGCCGCACGGCAACCGGTAGGAAAGCGTCGCCTTCCGGGGTCAAGGCAAGCTGACGTGATGTGCGGGCAAATAGCGCACCGCCGACGTTCTCTTCCAGCTTACGTAGCGCAATCGAAATCGCCGGTTGGGAAAGATGGACGCGCTCGCTGGCCTCCGCAAGGCTGCGCGAGTGGGCAACGGCAACAAAAACGCGCAACTGCTGGATGCTTGGATTCATTTAGAAAGTAAAACATAAATTAAAAACTATTCAATATACAAAATGAAACCAGCCCACCATGCTTGGCTTATCGCGATTCGTGCGTCGCGGTCATGTTTTACAACAACCCGTTTTACAATAACCGTATTTACAACAACCCGTTCTACAATAACAAAGGCTCGTACAGCGAGCTTCGGAGAGACAATGAAAACGCTACTTACCGCTATGGTGGCAAGCGCCGCGGTGCTGGCTGCTGCCACTTCCCATGCCGATGAGCGCCTGCTGATTGGTTCTACCTCGAGCTCCTCCAGCCACTACAGCTATTTTGTCGCGGTTAACCAGATCATCAACAACCAGGTCGAAGGTGTGAGTTCTTCTGTCGCTGAAACCGGCGCTACGGTTGATAACCTGCGTCGTTTGGGGCGCGACCAGATTGATATGGGGCTGGTGACGACCAATACTGGCTACCACGCCTACGCCGGTGAGGAAGATTTTGAAGGCCGCCCGGTCGATAACCGTCTGCTGTGGGTCTACACCGTGGCACCCCAAAACGCAGTGATGCGCCAGGATGCTAACGTCGCCACCTTCGCTGATTTGGATGGGGTGCGTTTCAACCCCGGTATCACCGGGTCAGCCACTGAGAAAACCACCGAAGCGGTGATGCGTACCCTCGGTATCGAGCCTGACTACGTGCGCGGCTCAACGACCGATATGGTCGACGCCATGAAGGATGGCCGGGTGATGGGCTCGGTGAAATCAGGGGTCGGCGAGCGTTTGGATGGCTCCTCTATGGATATCGCAACGTTCACTCCCATCAGCGTGCTCTCTCTTGATGACGCGCAGGCCGATACGCTGCGCAGCGAAATGCCCGATGTGGCGATTGTCGATGTGCCCGAAGGCGCTGCAGACGGTATCCCCGCTTATACCACCTGGGCGTTTGGGGTTGCCGTACATGCGCACCCGGATATGGATGAAGAGACCGCCTATCAAATCGTCAAAGCCGTGATGGAAAACCCCGAACCGCAGGTCAACGCCTTTGCCGCGATGAAAGATGCCGATATGGCGAAGATGACCCTGGAGGTTGGCACCGTGCCGCTGCATGCCGGTGCGGCGCGCTATTTCGAAGAGCAGGGGTACGACATCCCCGATGCCTTGCAGCCTGTCCAGTAAGGCCATTCGGAGAAGATGATCATGCGTGAGACAGTCACCAAAGGCTTGGCGCTGCTGCTGGGCGGTCTAATCCTTTATACCTCCGCCACTGGGCCGTTCGAGAGCTTGATTCAGCGGAGTATCTTTCTCGCGCTGGTCATCCTGCTGGGGCTTGCCGTCTACCCATTAGGGGAGGGCAAGCGCTGGCGCCCGCTGGGCATCGCTATCGATGTCATACTGGCAGTCGGTGTGGTAGGCGCCTGCGGCTATGTGGCGCTTAACCACGAACAAATTCTGGTCGAACTCCCCTGGGCAACGCCCCGCGATATGCTGCTGACCGGCGTACTGCTGGTGGCGATTCTGGAGCTTTCGCGCCGCGCCATTGGGGCTATTTTCCCCCTGCTGGTGTTAGCGGGGTTAGCCTACGCGTGGTTCGGTGCCGCCATCCCCGGGCCGCTCGGCCATCGGGGTTTTGATCTCTACTACATGACCGAAACCATTTACCTGGGTGATCTTGGCGTGTGGGGCATGCTGGTCGGCGTTGCCGCCACGACCATTGCCGCTTTCGTGCTATTCGGCTGTTTGTTGCTGCACACTGGGGGCGGCAATACCTTCATGGATTTGGCGCTGCGTATCAGCGGCCGTTCGCCGGGCGGTGCGGCCAAAGTGGCCACGGTCGCGTCCGGGCTGTTTGGCATGGTCAGCGGTAGCGCGGTGGCCAATGTCGCCACCACCGGCAATTTCACCATTCCCATGATGAAGCGCTTGAACTACCCACGTCCGTTCGCGGCGGGGGTAGAAGCGGTCGCCTCCACCGGCGGTCAAATCGCACCGCCGATCCTGGGCGCGGCGGCCTTTATCATGGCGGAAATTCTGGGTGAAAGTTACCTGCGTATCGCCTTGGCGGCCTTGCTGCCCGCCATCCTTTTCTACCTGGGCGTATTTGTCACTATCCACTTGGTGGCCAAACGCCGTCAGCTACAGGTGGTGCCCGATGATGAGCTGCCCAGCTGGGCAGATGTGATACGCCCTGAACGGATCATTCCTATTCTGGCAGCGTTGGGCGGGCTGTTTTACGGCGTGCTGAGCGGCCGTTCGATTCAGATGTCCGCTTTTTACGGCATCCTGATGACCGTGCTGACCTTTGTGCCTTTTGCACTGCTGTCCAAAATGCCCCTGCGCGAGATTCTCGGCAAACTGGTGGCAGGCTTGGTCGATGCAGGCAAAGGCATGGTGATTATCGGCGTGCTGTTGGCCGGGGCGCAGATTCTGGTGGCGATGATTGGCATGACCGGCATCGGCGTAACGCTGGCCAGCTTGATTGTCACGGTCGGTGGCGAATCGCTCTTCCTAGTAGCCTTTATCGTTGGCGGTGTGTGTCTGATTTTAGGCATGGGCATACCCACTACCGCGGCCTATGTGTTGGTGGCATCGGTGCTGGCGCCAGCGCTCACCACCATCGGTGTCGAGCCGCTGATTGCCCACTTGTTCGTTTTCTACTTTGCGACACTCTCAGTCATTACGCCGCCTGTCTGCATTGCGGTATTCGTGGCCTCAGGCATTGCCGATACCAACTGGCTGCCTGCCGCCGTCGAATCGGTGCGTTTGGCAGCGGCGATCTATGTCATTCCTTTCCTGCTGCTGATCTACCCAGCCCTGGCGGGGTTTGGGACTCCCCTGGAGATCGTCTTGGCCAGTTGTCAGGGGGTCGTGTTCGTGATGGCCTTCGCCGCGCTGATGTCTCGGGTAGCCATGACGGGTAAGCGCGTGATTGATGTGGTGGCGCTGATCGCGGTGATTGGGCTGGCGCTGACGCCAGGCTGGCTGACCACGCTGGCAGCGCTCGCCCTGATCATTGGGCTATTTATACGCCGCCGCTCGCTGCTGGATGACGAGCCGGTAGCTGCCGCCAGCGACCACCACTCCCTTCAAGCCAAGGAGACACATTTATGAGTTTTTTACTGGGCAGCGGGGCAGGCTTTTCCGGTGACCGTACCGATGCGGCCGTGGCGGTGGTAGCAGAGTTGATCAAGCGACAACAACCCTCTGCCTTGGTATTTGAAACCCTGGGTGAGCGGACATTGGCGGCCGCCCACCGGGCGATGCGTGAAGACCCCGAAAGCGGGTTTGAACCGCTGCTGGACGAGCTGCTGGCGCCAGTGCTTCGCGATTGCCTGGATAACGGCATTAAAATTTTAGGCAACTTCGGTGCAGCGAACCCTGGCGGCGCGTGCCAGGTTATTGCGGAGCTGGCCGCACAGCTGGGCCGTGCCGATGTGCGCATTGTCCAGGTGCATGGCGATGATATCCGCCAGCAACTGCATGGCCTGGACTTGCAGCGTTGGGAGGCCGAACGGCTGGATATGCCGGACGATGACGCCTTGATTTCCGCCAATGTCTACCTGGGTGCCAAGGCACTGGCCGAAGCGTTAGCCATGCAGGCAGACGTGGTAGTCACCGGGCGGGTCGCCGACCCGGCGCTGTTTTTAGCCCCGCTGATGCACCATTTCGATTGGCGTTGGGATGATTGGGACCGCCTGGCTTGCGGTATGATGGCCGGGCACCTGGCCGAGTGTGGTGCCCAGGTAAGTGGCGGCTACTTTGCCGACCCAGGCTTTAAAGACGTGCCTGGCCTTGCCACGGTGGGCTACCCGATTATTGAAGTAGAGCAGGATGGCAGCCTGATCATCACCAAGCCCGCCAATACCGGCGGCTGCGTTACCGAGCAAACGGTGAAAGAGCAGCTGCTCTATGAAGTCCATGATCCAGCCAATTACCTGACCCCGGATGTCACGGTGGATCTTACCCACGCCGAAGTACGCCAGCTTTCACCCAACCGTGTGGCGGTCACTGGAATCCGCGGCAAGCCCGCCCCCGAACGGCTAAAGACTACTGTTTGCTACGAAGGAGGGTGGCAGGGCGAAGCAGAAATTTCCTATGCCGGGCCCAATGCGCTAGCAAGAGCCCAGCTTGCAGCGCAAGTGCTGCGTGAGCGGTTGGTATTTCGCGCCCCGGCTGAGCTGCGAACCCGGTTGGATATCATTGGCCTGGCCAGCGTATTCGATAGCGATAGCGGCGAGCTTCAGCGTAGCGCTTCAACGTCTGTCAGCGGCGATTACCGGCTGCGGTTGGCAGCGGAGCACAGCGAGCGGCGCTGGGTAGCCCGCGCCACCCAAGAGCTGTTGGCACTTTACTGTGCCGGGCCTGCCGGGGGCGGCGGGGTGCGACGTCAGTTTCAACGGCGGGTATTTACCGCCTCATATCTGGTCAAGCGTAGCGACATTCATGCCCATGCCACGCTATTTGAGTCGCCGACCCAGGAAGCCCACAGGAGCGAACGCTATGCTGCAAGCTGAACCCACACAAACGTCAATGCGTGCGCCCGCCTCGATCTCTCTTCACCAGCTGGCGCACGCCCGTGCGGGGGATAAAGGCGAACGCCTCAACGTGGCGCTGTTTGCCTATGAGGCGGATCACTACGCCACCTTGCTGGAACAGGTCACCGAAGAACGAGTGCTGGCGCTATTCTCCCATCGCGGCGCTAGTCGGGTGCGGCGCTACCCTCTACCTAACTTGGCAGGCATGAACTTCGTGATCGATGATGTGCTTCAAGGCGGCGTTAACGGGGCACTCAATCTGGATGGCCATGGCAAAACGCTGTCGTTTTTGTTGTTAAGCCTGGAGGTTCACCTTTAGCCAGTTTTTAACCACGCACTCGACCTAGGTGGTCATGACGCGCTGCTCAAAACACCCTACTATGCGTGAACTTGCATGCGAGCTAATCAATATAGCGATAGCTAACATAATAAAAGTGGTGTTTAAGGAGCAGCCCGATGACCGCAGCAACGCTAGGTTCCCAGCGCTTTAGAGTGCTATTGGCGGGCGTGTTCAGCCAGGTATTGTGTGTGGGTATCGCCCGCTTCGCCTATACGCCGTTGCTGCCGGTCATGCAGCAGCAAACCTGGATGGGCGACGCCGATGGCGGCTGGCTGGCGGCGCTCAACTACGCAGGCTATATGCTGGGGGCGGTGTTGGCCGCCACTATCCGCAGTCTCTATATCAAAGACCTCCTATTCCGCTGTGGGTTAATCCTGGCAGTGCTTACTACCGCGGGCATGGCGCTCACCGAGCACTTCTGGGTATGGGCGGGGCTGCGTTTTCTGGCGGGCCTTTCCAGCAGTGGCTCAATGTTGCTAGCGTCCGGGTTGATTCTTCACTGGCTATTGCAACACCGCCAGCGCGGCGAGCTGGGCATCCACTTTGCTGGTTTGGGCATTGGTATGGTGGTGGTCTCCGTCGCGGTTGAAATGATGCTGCAGCTTTCGTTTAGCTGGCAGACCCAGTGGTGGGGCTTTAGCCTGCTGGGGGCCGCGTTGTTGGTACCTGCCTGGTACTGGCTGCCGCGCCCGGAAAAGCAAGGTGGCGCGGCGCACACGGCGAACAGCCAACCCGCGATGCCGCCCACGCGCACCTTTATGCGCTGGATGCTGGCTGCCTATTTTTGCGCCGGTTACGGCTACGTGATCAGCGCTACCTTTCTCGTCGCGATTGTCGAGCGTGAGCCGCTGCTGGCGGGGATGGGGAATTGGACCTTTGCCCTGGCCGGTTTAGCCGCGGCCCCCGCGGTGATGCTATGGGATTTAGTCGCCCGCCGCGTCGGTTACCTGGGGGCGCTGATTATCGCCATGTGCATTCAGGTAGTGGGCATCGTACTGCCTGCGATTACCGCGAATGCAGCGGCGGTGTTGCTCAGCGCCGTGCTCTACGGCGGTACCTTCCTCGGCTGCGTCAGTCTGGTGCTAACCATGGCGGGGCGGCTTTATCCTTCAAGCCCAGCGCGGTTAATGGGGCAGATGACCCTGGCCTACGGCGTTGCCCAGATATGTGCCCCGGCCTTGACCGGCATGCTGGCCGAAGCCTCTGGCAATTACAGCCTAGGGCTTTGGTTGGCAGGCGGCTTTGTGGCCCTCGGCGCTGTGCTACTCGCCTGTTTACGCAAGGTGGATCAAACCGCCCAGCGTCTGGATGCTGCCGCCAAAGCCGCCGTATACGCGTAGGCCTGTTAGGCATTGCCCGCGAAATCCTATAGGATGAGCGCCTTTTTCTGACAGGGTAACTGGGCAAATGACCTCTTCTGGGCAACCTCGCACCCAGTGGCTAGGCCGCTGGGGGTTTATGTTGGCAGCAACCGGTTCGGCGGTTGGGCTAGGCAATATCTGGAAATTCCCCTATATCACTGGGGAGTTCGGCGGCGGTGCCTTCGTGCTGGTGTACCTGGCCTGTATTTTTGCCGTGGGTGTGCCGGTCATGATGACCGAGATCGCCTTGGGACGGCGCGGCCAGGGCAGCCCGGTGGATGCCGTTCGCCGCGTAGTCAATGAATCAGGCCGCTCGTCGGTGTGGTCGCTGATTGGCTGGATGGCCATGCTCTGCGGCTTTATGGTGCTGTCGTTTTACGTCGTCGTGGCGGGCTGGTCGTTCTCGTATCTGTGGAAGATGCTGACCGGTGGCTTAGCAGGCAGCAGCGTCGATGAGATGGCCGCCGTGTTTGGCGCCAACAACGCTAATCCGCTGAATCTCGGTTTCTGGAGTACCTTAGTGACGCTGCTCACCATGCTGATTGTGGGCAAGGGCGTACAGAAGGGGATCGAGAAGAGTGTCAGTTGGATGATGCCCGGCTTGGTAATCATGCTGGTGATCCTGATTGGCTTTGGCCTGTTTTCCGGTGGCTTTGGCGCGGCGGTTAACTTCCTGTTTTCGTTCAACGCGGGCAGCCTCTCCAGCGAAGGGCTGCTGGCAGCGCTGGGGCATGCCTTCTTTACCCTCTCACTGGCCTCCGGGGCGATTCTTACCTACGGTAGCTACCTGCCCAAGGGTGCTTCCATTGGCCGCACCACAGTCAGTGTGGCCGTGGCGGATACGGTAGTGGCGCTGATGGCGGGGCTAGCGATCTTTCCGGTGATCTTCGCCAACGGCATGGACCCCGGCGAAGGCCCAGGGCTTATTTTCATGAGCCTGCCCCTGGCCTTCCAGGCGATGCCGCTGGGCACGCTGTTTGGCATTTTGTTCTTCCTCATGCTCTCCATGGCCGCGTTGACCTCTGCCATTTCCATGGTGGAGGCTACGGTTTCCTGGCTGTGCGATAACAAAGGCATTTCGCGCCCGGCAGCTGCTTGGGGCACGGGTATTGTGCTGTGGTTGATCAGCACCCTGGCGATGCTGTCATTCAATCTGGGCGCGGATTGGACGCTGGCAGACAAAACCTTTTTCGACTGGCTGGATTACCTGACCTCGCGTTGGATGATGCCGTTGGGCGGCCTGGGCATGGTGCTGCTGGCGGGCTTTATATTGAAAAGCGACACCTTCCGCGATGAACTCGGCCTTGCGCCGCTGCCTTATGCACTATGGCTGGCCATGGTGCGCTACGTTAGCCCGCTCGGCATTGTGGTGATTTTTGTCGATGCGCTGGGTGTTTATCAGGTCTCTTTTGCAGCGCACTGGCCGTGGCTGCTGGCGATACTGGTGGTCATGGCGGCGCTTGGGGAAACCTTAAGCCCGCGGCTGCGTCACGCGCTTCGCGCTGGCTAGCGTTTGCTGCTTGCGCTGTTGCTCCTTCGCCTCGGCCGCTGCCACCGCGCCGGGGTGAGTGCCCACTTTCATCAGCTCATCCCAGCGCGTGGTAAAGCGGTTGGAACGGTGAGCACAGCGTAGCTGCCAGGCAGCTGGCGCATCGGTCATGCCAAAGCTGATGGTGCCTTGCCCCATACGCTGATTAATCTGATCGACCGTGGCCATCAAAAACGGATGGCGATCACGGGCCGGGGGATGCAGCAGCGAAAGCTGGTGCTCTTTGGCATCGACCAAATCGAGCAGCATCACACCGGCTTTCATGAACCGAAAGCGGGGGCGGTGAATCTGCTCAAGCCCCTGGCGTACGGCATCAAGAATCACACGCGTATCGTCGCTGGGCGAGGGTAGGGGGATCAGCGCTTGAGGAAAATATTGCGGCTGGTCGCGGCGGTGGCGGTTGGTGTTTAGAAACACCATCACCGCTCGGGCCATGCTGCCCTGTTCACGCAGTTTTTCAGCACTACGCTGGGCGTGACGGCGCAACGCGTTGTGCACTTCGGCAAACACGCCGGTCGGTTGGCCGAACGAGCGCGAGGTCATAATGCGCTGGCGCGGCTGGTCCAACGCATTCATTTCCAGGCAAGAGGTGCCGCGCAGCTCAAGCGCCGTGCGGGCCAGCACTACTGAAAAGCGTTTGCGCAGCCATTTTTCATCGCTTTCGCGCAAATCCCAGGCGGTGTTGATATCGCCAATCGCCAAACGCTCGGCAAGCCGACGCCCGACGCCCCACACACTGCCCACCGGGGTGCGCTTTAGCAGCGCCTCGGTGGTGTGATCCTGCCCGCTTAATAAGCAAACGCCTTCGTAGTGGGGGTCTTGCTTGGCAAGGTGATTAGCCAGTTTGGCAAGTGTATGGGTAGGGGCAAGCCCCACGCACACCGGCAATCCTAAATGACGACGAATACGCTGACGCAGTTTCCGCCCGAGTGCTTCACACTGCTCGGTGGTGAAACCTTCTAAATAGACGAACATTTCATCAATGGAGTAGGGCGCGATCTCTGGGCAGGCATCGCGGAGCAGTTGGGCCAGCCGCGCCGACATATCACCATAAAGCTCGTAGTTGGAAGAGAGCAGGTGAATCTCGCCACGCTGGCGCAGCCCTTCGAGTTTGAAGGCGGGCGTACCCATGGGAATATCCAGCGCCTTCAACTCGGCGGAACGCGCGATCACACAACCGTCATTGTTGGACATCACCCCAACGGGTTTACCGTCGAGCTTAGGCTGAAATACCCGCTCGCAGCTGACATAGAAGTTATTGGCGTCGACCAGACCAATCATCGCACGTACTCATGGATGACCGCGCGCACCACGCCCCATAGCTGACAGTCGCTGCCCTCAAGAGGCAAGGGCGGGTAGTGGGGATGGGTGGAACAGAGGTGGGGCGTTCCCTGGTAAAGCGCGTAGCGTTTAATCAACGCTTCGCCCTCCAGCATAGCGACCAGAATGTGGCCCAAGCGAGGCTCGATACCGCGGTCGACGATAAGCAGGTCACCCTCAAAAATCCCCCACCCCTCCATGCTGTTACCGGTAGCGGTGACATAAAACGTCTGGGTAGGGTTTTTAACCAACCGGGCATTGAGATCCAGCGTACACGGCTCGTAATCCTGCGCAGGCGAAGGAAAACCACTGAAACCAGCACGGCCCAAAAAGGTTAAATACGGCAGCGGCTGGGCGCTTAACGGCAAGGCGGGGGTAAAATGAGAAAGCTGGCCCGGCATTGTCGGCATCCTGACTTTTAAGGTGTATGTATGAATATACAGTATTTTTCATAGTGAAAGAAAATGCAAATAGGCGGGCAGTGCTGAGATTGCTTAACTGAGTTCGCAATGACAAAGAAGGGGCATTCGGAATGACACCGCTCCATGTCATTGCGAGGAGCGCAACGACGCGGCAATCTCAGCCAGCGGTGGCAGGAAGCCTGAGGTGCTTCGCTGCTTTCTCAGGGGATTAAGAAAGCGAGCAATCATAATGCCAGAAGGGCGTTGGAAGAAGTGAAAGATGCCAACGACTGGAGAGCTAGGCAGCGTGGCTCTTCAGCAAAGGCCAAGCTCCTTGCTTTGACGCGTCAAGGATAACAATTTCAGCAATTGAGCCGTCTTCGGCATAACTGATATGCGTATGCCAATCTTGAGAAACCTCTTTGGTAATAGGCTTCTCCGATAGATGGAGCACTAAAATATCATCGGCCTCATCATAGGTCGTTTTCATGACATTTCCTCCTAATTAAAATGGTGCATCACCGTCTTTACAATTAGCTGATCTTCCAATACCACTGCAGCACAAACAAGGTTGTCGGTGCGCTGCACGAACGCTTTAGCTATCCATAGTCTAGTTTCATCTTTAAAACGTGTCTTGCCTGTTTCCAGCAGTTCGCTGAGCTGCGCTTCGTTTAAGCCCCGCTGCTGCATACGCTCTCTTGCGTGGCGAGTAATATGCACTTCACGATTAAAGCGTTTGGAATACATGGTAGCCGCTCGTTAGGTTAAGCATCATTACGATAATCGCTCTACCTCCCCATGTCATTACGAGTAGTGCAGCGACGTGGCAATCTCAAGCAGCGGTGGCAGACTAACCCTAGATCGCCGCGCTTCGCTCGCAATGACAAAGAAGAGGCTATTCGGAATGACACCGAAAAGCGTTATTGCCCAATCGGTCAGTCTTTGCTGGCTCGCACAACATGAAGCACGCTCATGCACGACCTGACGCGGATGCGATGAAAGTAGTGTCAGGCTGCGTTATGATACCGGCCTCGCTTCTTCCATGATGATCCTTTCTCGTTACGAGGTTCCCGCCGATGTTCAGCCGTGATATGTCAATTGCCGGATTCGATGATGTGCTGTTTGATGCCATGCAAAAAGAAGTGGCGCGCCAGGAAGCCCACATCGAACTGATTGCTTCCGAAAACTACGCCAGCCCCCGCGTACTCGAAGCCCAGGGCAGCCAGCTGACCAATAAATACGCCGAAGGTTACCCCGGCAAGCGTTACTACGGCGGCTGTGAATTCGTCGATATCGCTGAAAACCTAGCGATCGATTACGCCAAAGAGCTGTTCGGCGCTACCTACGTCAACGTGCAGCCCCACTCGGGCTCGCAAGCAAACAGCGCCGTTTTCCAAGCACTGGTTAAGCCCGGCGACACCATTTTAGGCATGAGCCTGGACGCAGGTGGTCACTTGACCCACGGTGCCAAGCCGAGCTTTTCGGGCAAGCACTACAATGCCATTCAGTACGGCCTCAATGACCAAGAGCTGATCGATTACGACCAAGTGGCCCAGCTTGCTCGTGAGCACAAGCCCAAAATGATCATTGCCGGTTTCTCTGCTTATTCACAAATTGTGGATTGGGCCAAGTTCCGTGAAATCGCCGATGAAGTAGGCGCTTACTTACTGGTTGATATGGCGCACGTCTCAGGCTTGGTAGCGGCGGGTGTTTACCCGAGCCCCTTGCCCCATGCGCACGTGGTCACGTCTACCACCCACAAAACGCTGCGCGGCCCGCGTAGTGGTGTGATTCTCTCGGCCGAAAACGACGCCGATATCGAGAAGAAGCTGCAATCCGCCGTATTCCCCGGCGGCCAGGGCGGCCCGCTGATGCACGTGATCGCGGCCAAGGCAGTGTGCTTCAAAGAAGCCATGTCGCCCGAGTTCAAAACCTACCAGCAGCAGGTAGTGAAAAACGCCAAGGCAATGGCCAAGGTGTTTATCGACCGCGGTTACGACATCGTCTCCGGTGGCACCGAAGACCACCTGTTCTTGCTCTCGCTGATCAAGCAGGGCGTAACCGGTAAAGACGCTGATGCGGCGCTGGGCCGTGCCCACATCACCGTGAACAAGAATGCCGTTCCTAACGACCCGCAAAGCCCGTTCGTCACCTCCGGCCTGCGTATTGGCACCCCGGCAGTCACCACGCGCGGTTTCGGTGAAGAAGAGTGTACCCAACTGGCTGGCTGGATCTGCGACATTCTGGACGTGCTGGCCAAAGGCGAAGACACCAGCGCCATCGAAGCGAAGGTGCTGGATAAAGTAGCTGAGGTTTGCGCACGGCTGCCGGTTTATAAGTAATCAAACGCGGTAGCTCGCTCCATCCTAATCGCCCAACTTATTGGGCGATTAGGCCGTCTACCAGCAGCAATTACCCTCGGCACCTGGATGCTCGGTAATTCAAAGAGGTTAGAGATTTAATAACCCTACGCTTATCGAAAAATCTATTTAAAATCAATAAGTTAAAAATTTTTGCTTTGCAATATAACAGACCTGCTCTGCAATTTTGCAGGACATTTCATGAAATGGCTTTTCCTGCAAAATTGCAGACTTTCGATGTGACTAGTTTTGCTCTCCTTGATCACGCACTGCAAAACTGCAGTGTTGTTTTGCAAAATTGCAGAACTATTGAAATCCCTCAGCGCTTCAAAACCGGCATCTACCACTCTTAGCTTTTGCCACTTCCCACCGATAGCGGCACAAAAGTTGGTGGAGCTAGTCAAACTGCTACCAAGAAAGCTTGAGCGCTATCGCTCGGCACCCCGTTTTTTCTGCAGGTCTCTCAGCCACACCTACGCTAGTACTTGGTCGATGATACGGCTATCCGCAAGAAGGGCCGACATCGGTGGGTGTCAGCCGAATAGTTTGGAGAAGTCGGTAAGCAAGACAATTGCCAGGCCGCCGTCATCTTGTCAGTCGCTACGGAGCAGGCGAGCTTACCGGTGGCGTGGCAGCTCTATTTGCCGGCCTCCTGGACGGATAATCCCGACCGCTGTCACTAGGCCAGCGTTCCCGCCGACGTGGCCTTTGCCACCAAGCCAGACATCGCTTTGCAGCAGGTTCGTCAAACGATGGAGGCAGGCATCAAGACGGGCATCGTGTTGGCCGATGCAGCCTATGGCAAGGGAACAGCGTGGCGAGAGCAACTTGCCGACTGGGGACTGACCTACTGCGTCGGCGTGCATGAAGATCTGAGTGTCTGGGCGTCTGGCGCCAAGCCTTTACCACTACGCTGGTCGGGCGTTTGGCGTCCACCGCCCCGCTGGCAATAGACGGAGAAGTATCATCCGGTCTCGTTAGACGCCTTGGCCCAGTCGCTGAGGGCTGACGACTTCCAACAAGTCACGTGGCGGGAAGGCACCAACCAGCCGCTGACGTCCCGCTTTGCTTCAGTTCGGGTGCGAGTGAGTACCGTAAACCGGAATGGCTTCTGATCGAATGGCCCCAAGGGGCTGCCACAGAGAAAGTAGAAGCCATTGGCAAAAGCCGTGCGGGCAACACAAGCAAGATACACCTAGCTGTTGACGCTTATGGACTACCGATTGCTTTCAGGATCACCGGAGGTGACGTACACGACAGCACTGAGGCACAGGCGCTGATTGATGAGTTGCCAATAGGTGGGGCATTAGTGGCTGACAAGGGGTATGACAGTGAGCGTATCCGTGAGCAGGTCGACGCCAAGGGGATGGACTCGGTGATCCCACGCAAGCGCAACTCAAAGACAGGAAATAGCAGTTTAGACAGAGGGTTATATCACTATCGCCATCTTGTAGAGAATGCCTTTGCTCGGTTGAAGCCGTATCGCGCCATAGCGACGCGTTACGACAAGCTCAAGCGAAACTACGAAAGCATGGTGGCCTTAGCTTGTGGTTTTTTATGGCTGCCCATGTGAAACGTCAACAGACCCTAGTAGCGAAAGGCGCCAACGCCAGGCTCGTCCTGGTTAAGCACTGCCAGAAGTAACTCACCATGGCCAATGTTGTGCTTGAACCGGTTAAACGCACGATGAGCCGCATCCGAGAGCTTAGCTAGAGGTTGACGATATCAAAAAAATAAATTAATTTGTCAACCTGTGTCTTGTCAATTCGACTTGGTTAGGAGAAGCGCTATGCTCCATGATCGCATTCGCCGTGCGCGTATCCTCAAAGGGTTGTCTTTACAGCAGCTTGCGGATGCTATTGGCGATATCTCCAAGCAAGCGCTGTCCAAGTACGAGCAAGGCAAAGACACACCAAATTCAACCCGCTTGCTACAGTTGTCGGACACCTTGGGTGTTAGTCCTGAATATTTTTTCCGTCAAGAAAGCATTATGTTGGGTGAGGTCGATTTTCGTAAGCACGCCACCTTTGGGAAAAAACAACAAGAAGCGGTAAAGGAACAAGTATGTGAACATTTAGAGCGCTATTTAGCTGCCGAGCATTTGTTCAATATTGAGGCGCCTGTTCATGACTTAGCCTATTTGCGTCAGACCTTTTTTATCGAACGAATTGACGATATTGAACCAGCCGCTGAGCATCTACGTGTCCAATGGGAGTTGGGTTCAAATCCTATTGGTAACCTCACCGAGACCCTCGAAGAGCGTGGTATCAAGGTGGTGGGCTTGGCTGCGCATGATAAATTCGATGGGTTATGTGCGTTAATCAATGCCGGTACTGATGCAGTGATCGTCAGTAACACTGAGCGACCTGGAGAGCGCCAGCGCTTTAACCTTGCGCATGAGTTGGGGCACTTAGTTCTGTCAGTTCCTGAGGCAGTTCAAGGTACTCGCGAAGAAGAAAACTGGTGCCACCGATTTGCAGGGGCTTTTCTGTTCCCTGCCAAACATGTCAAGGAAGCCTTTGGTCAACAACGCAAGCAAGTGCTGCTGGATGAGTTTCTACTGGCGAAGCAAGAATGGGGCATTTCCGTTCAGGCGATATTAAGACGCCTTTACGATTTAGAAATTGTTTCACCGGGGTTCTATCAGCAAACCATGAAGCGGTGGTCAATTCAGGGTTATCGCCGTGGTGAACCTGACCCTTTGCCAAGCGAATCATCTTATCGGCTCAGACAGCTAGTGTATCGGGCACTGGCAGAGGCGTTGATTACCCCTTCTCGTGCCGCTGAATTACTGGATACGTCCTTGACTGAGATTGAGAAGGTCATGTTGAATCATCGTGCCGCTGAGGTCGCGGATGTTCAATAAGGTTGTTGTCTCAGATACCAATATATGGATCGATCTCTACCGTAGCGGTTTATTGGAGGTAGTATTTCAGCTGAAGCATCACTTCGTCACCACAGAATTTGTAATACACGAATTGAAAAGCCCGAGGGGAGAGCATCTTGTGTCATTGGGGCTTGGTGTCGAAGTGTTAGCCAGTACGGAAATGCTGACATTGTTTGATCTACGGCATACGTTGGGTAACTCCTCGCTGGCAGATGTTTCATGTTATTTTCTCGCCAAAGAACGCGGTTGGACATTGCTGACAGGGGACGGAGCATTACGCCGTTCAGGTCATAGAAGCCAGCTTGAAGTACGTGGTGTATTGTGGTTATTGGATCAGTTTCATGAAGCTGCTTTAGTGTCTCCTGATGTGCTCGTTAAAGCACTGAATGCTATGTTAGCCAATGGAGCAAGACTTCCAAAAGAAGAATGCCTGCAACGGCTGCAAGCATGGAGTGCTTTGTCACCATAAGTTTAGTAGCGAAAGGCGCCAACGGCAGGCTCGATCAGGTCAAGCACTGGCAGGAGGAACTCACCATGGCCAATGTCGCCCACGAACCGTTAAACGTGCCATGAGCCGTATCCGCGAGCTCAACGCAGATGAAGAGGCCCGCCGTTTGACGTTTGTGCGTGAGCGGGCGTTGCGGGATGAGGTGTCGTTTTTGAATGATGCGAAGCAGGACGGCCGGGAAGAAGGTCGTCAAGAAGCCGAGCAACGTGCGTTAGAAAGTAAACGCAACGCCGCTCGTAAGCTGATAGCACTGACCGAGATGAATGATCAGCTGATCGCGGAAATAGAAGAACTGCCGGTGGAAGAAGTGGAAAAGCTGCGTGTCGAGACGCAGCACTGATCCTGTCTTCCGCTCCAGTTTTCCGCCTGACGCACAAAAAAGGGCAGCCCCACGGTTGGTGGCTGCCCTTGTTGTATTTGTCTGTTTTTCTTAATTTACCTGAACATGTGCTTTTTAGTGGACGGCCAGAAAGCTGGGTCATCTTTGAAGAAAGTATGGTCTATGCTGGTTCTTAGCCTCTGCTTTAGCAATATAATAAACGGGTATTCAAGTGATCCGCCAATCGGGAGAATGCTCATGGCGGTTCGGGTATTTTCCGCAAATGGGGTAGCTGTAAAATGCTGACCCAATAAATATGCCAGCGTAACTGAACGACCTGAGCCGAAGTGAGTGTTCAGGGAAGCGATCGGTAGTACTCGATGACCTTCCCAATGACGTAATCATGAGACGTCATGGCAATGATTTCGTAGCCGGGCCGATCATTTAGCGGAACAAGGCGGCGTATCCCACCTTCGATTTCAAGTCGCCGGAATATAGGACTTGAATACCCTGGAGCTGTCGCCACGACAAAAGAGCCATGCCTTGCCTCAAGTGTGGGATCGACAGTGATCCGCGTCCCCTCCGGAAAGGAATAGCGACCGCTACCATGCATCGCATCACCTTGCACAAAGAGTGCGAAGGCTTGCGGCCCAGCTCTCTGGATGGTCTCGAACGGCACTTCTATCGTACCTCTTCGTATCTCTTCAAGCGTGCTATCTAACCTACCGACTTGCTCCCAGGTGAGGACGGGTAAGCTGGCGGCCAAATAACGGCCTTTGCCATCTTCAACTCCAGGCCGCATGGGCAGGGGGTCGTGGCCACGCAACTGGGCTTCCGTAACCCCAAAGAACTCAGCCAGTCGCTGAATCGTAAGACTCTTCGGGTCTTTGCTGCTACCGGAAAGGATGCGATGGATTGTTGGCTGCGGTACGCCCTTTTCTTCACCGAGCACCTCGTAGGTAGCCCGCGACAAGGCGTTTTCGCTGATGCCGCGTCCTTCATCGTAGCGGTGCATGAGGTGGTGCAAGGTCTGTGCAATAGAGTGATAAGAGTTCATTTATATATTGTCCAGCAATGCTGGGCATAGCGGTAATACGCATAGGTATTGATTATTATACGCTTGAGTATTATGTTAAGTGAGTCACTGGAAGTGCCCGCGGTAAATCCGCTGCGGCTTCCTTGGGCCTCAGGGCGGCCTGCCGTCTCATTACCTGGCAAGGAGCAACTTATGGGTCTCCATATCCATCTTATGGTCCAACTGCAAAGTATTGATGCTGGTGTTTGGGAGGCGGTTTATGAGGAGAGCCTGTCGCTACTGCGGCGGTTTCCCACGCCGTTGCTCCGGTTCGAAGCTTGCGAGGTGGGTGAGTATCGCCGGTATCGACTCACTGACGAGATCCTATGCGATCCAGGCACCGAACAAGAGCGCTGGATGATATCTGGCGACCGGGTAAGTGGCCGCCGTGCAGAGAGCTTTTGTCTCTACCGTCATCTTCATCGTCACCTTCATCGACCTCTTAGTCGGAGTCCGAACGCGAGCGAACCCGATGTGGATGTTCTTTGGACCGATGAGCAGGATGCTACCTACCCTGTGGGGTCGGGCATTGATATTTTCGGCAGCAAGACGCAGGGATATCCTTACCACCTGGCGGTGTTGGCAGTGGGTATTCTTTTCGAGAACCGGTTTCCGAAGCACTGCTTCGTGCATGGTCAGCTGGAAAGGGAGCCTGCCAAGCAGGCACTTTTGTGGGTGAACGCGGTACTCGGTACCGATTTTCAGTTACCTGTCTGTCTGGATGGTCGCGCGCTTCATGCGCGCTTAGCCTGCTTGTATCAAAACCAGGAACACTTGATCGAGCGCTTCCATACACTTTTTTTGGGAGATCAGCAGCAAGCCCTACAGACGCTAATATTCTATGTCGAGCCAGAGGCGTTACAGCGCTATATAGTCGCAGAGCTGGAGTGCTATCACTCGCTGTCCCAGAGAGGGGTAGGTCGGCTTTTGTCAGCGTATCTGGAGGTTACCCAAAATATTGACGACTTGATTGACCTAGTGCTGGCAACGCCTCGTTTTCAGGCAGAGCCAGGGGCCTCCCTGGAGGCACTACTCAAGATGCTCTGCCGACGGTTCGTTACCATTGACCCTGTTGAGCGCAAACCCTTGTCTGCTCTGGATCAGCCTGTGGGGCAGTTAACGACTATCGATGACGCTTTCGACCGGGTCTTCCAGACGCTGTTGGGGGAACCGTCACAAGCTCGGTTTTACCTGAGCAGGGCTGAGCTACTGGAGCGGTTTTCGGCGCGCGAGCCCGAACTGCGTGACCGGTTTCGAGAGATCATGGAAACGGAAGAGGCGGCTTGTCGTAAGGCGCTCGCCGAGATATCCACTGTGATGTCCGAGGTAGCTGTGGGCGATGAACCTCCAAGCCATGATCACCCTGGCCCAGAAAAAACTGTAGCTCCTCAGACAGAGGAACTCCTGCCCGGGGAGCGCTACCTCATTCATCAAATAGAACAACAGCGGGAAAAGAGGGATCTTGTAGAGTCAGAAGTCATAGCGGAAGTTTTGGGCGTTGCGGTGGGGCAGATGTTGTTCAACCATCCACAAACTTTCAGTTCTACCGAACCTGAGTATTACAGGAAATTGATTGGCTGGGCTGGCCAGACCAATGAAGTCGTTCTGTGGCGTGAAGCCTGGGAAGAGATCGACTGCGTGAGCGATACTGACGTTCTTAGAGTGTTAGCCGTGTTGATGCTGATCACGGAGCGGGAGGCCACCTTTCGGCAGTTCCGGACTCATACACTTGAGAACAAGCAGCTATGGCCGTACTTGATGAAAAGAGCAACCGAGAGCTAGTGGCGCTGCCGGCCCTCCAGTTGCAGTTGCTGCACGAAAAGACGGATACGGTTTATTCTTGGATAAAGAGGTTTGACTCTAAATACTGGATGAGGTGGATTATGACAAAAATTACCCATGAGCCTGTTCTGCGCGCGATGGAGCGTTTAAAAGAACTCAGTGCCGACGAAGAAACTCGCCGGTTGGCTGAGGTAAGAGAGAAAGTGTTACGAGAAAACGAAGCTGAGTACAGGGAGGCCGTATATGAGGGGCGCCTTAAAGGCGCACGAGAAAGTCTTCTTCTGCAACTCGTCGCCAAGTTTGACGAGGTCCCAGACCGGGTTAGGTCACGTATTGGCACAGCAGATTATCCACAGCTGCAATTTTGGCTGAAAAAAATTCTGTTTGCCGATAGCCTGGACGATATTTTCAAGTAGTTACATCACTCCATTATCGCCGCTTGACGCTCTAACAAAGGGCAGCCTCGGTTGGTGGGTGCCCTTGTTGTATCTGCCTGGTTTTATTTTTTATGTTGATGATTCCTCGCTCGGAAGCTCTCCGCTGTTCAGTGATGACACCATTCTGCCGGGGGCATCGCGTGGCAAGGCACCGTGCTGTGGTCGTATTGTAGTATTGAAATAGGAGTGTGCATGAGCGAGCTACTCGACCCCATCAACGACTACGTTTTCAAGCGGCTGTTTGCCGAAGCGCCTGATTTGTTGGTGGATCTGATCAACGACTTGCGCCCGGATCTGCCTGATATTACCAATAAGCGCGTAAAGCATCGCCCAATCTTCGGGCGGTGATATAAGCGCGCACCGCGTAGCGGTGCCTGGGTTGATGTTGGTAACTACCCCTGATATTTTTCCAGTATGACAAAGCGTGCCTACAAAGAACGGTTCTATCCCACCGCCGATCAGACTGTGCTACTGGCACAGTCATTCGGCTGTGCCCGTTTTGTGTGGAACAATACGCTGTCTTATCGCACCGAAGCGTATCAACAGCACGGTGAGTCAGTGCTTCACTCTGCCACGGAAAAGCGCCTGGTGGACTTGAAGGCTGAGTTTCCGTGGCTCAAAGTGGTATCGAGCGTCATCCTGCAGCAAACCCTGCGCGATCAAAAAGCCGCCTTCGACAACTTTTTTAATCCCAAGCTCCGGGCGCGCTACCCACGCTTTAAGAAAAAAGATGGACGCCAGTCGATCCGCCTCACCAAAGCCGCCTTTCGCTATCGCGATGGCGAGATCACCATTGCCAAGTCTAAAGTGCCGTTGCCGATCCGCTGGAGCCGCCCGCTTCCGAGTGCGCCGTCAAGCATCACGATTTCCCGCGATTGTGCGGGCCGCTATTTCATTAGCTGCTTGTGTGAGGTCACGCCAGAGGCATTATCAATCACGCCCAAAATGGTGGGTATTGATCTAGGCCTGACCGACCTGTTTATCACCAGCGAAGGCGAAAAGTCGGGGAACCCACGCCATCTTAAACGCTACGGGGCCAAGCTGGCCTACCTACAACGCCGGTTAGCCAAGAAACGGAAAGGATCGAACAACCGCAACAAGCTGCGCCAGAAGGTGGCGCGGCTGCATGCCAAGATCGCGGACTGCCGCCGCGATGCGCTCCATAAAGCGACCCGAACACTGATTAACGAAAACCAAGTCCTGTGTATCGAGTCGCTGAACATCAGCGGCATGGTCAAAAATCGTCATCTATCTAAGGCCATCAGTGATGCAGGCTGGGGCGAGTTTGTTCGCCAGCTTGAGTACAAAGCCGCCTGGGCGGGACGCCAGGTGGTGAAGGTCAGCCAGTGGCTCCCCAGCAGTAAAACATGCCACGGCTGCGGTCTTAAGGTCGACAAGCTGCCGCTGTCACAGCGTCACTGGCACTGCGACGGCTGTGGCGAACCGATAGATCGGGACGTTAACGCGGCAAAGAATATACGAACCGCCGGACTGGCGGGGTTAGTCTGTGGAGCGACTGGAGCGGGGATAGCGGCCTAGCCGCTGTCTAGTGAAGGCGTGTTGAAGCAGGAAGGTTCTGGGGCGACCTTAGAACCCTCGCCCAAAGCGCGAAGCGCGGCGGGCGGGGAGTGTCAGCTCTGCGTGTGCTCACTAGCGAGCGATGAACAGTGGGCGCTGCACCTTGGTTGTTAATGCGCCATCGCGAGCGACAGCGCCAACTGAAGCGTTCAATCTTGCCCGAGTATTAGTATTGTTTCCGAGATCAATATGTAGCCACTGGTTGGGGCTTTTTCCTGGTAGGAATCACTTCATGCCTTGGAATAACCGAGGGTTATAGATTTGCGTGATGGTTTTAACCAACTGGATGTTCTTGGCTTCGGGGTGCAAGGGATTCACGACAGCGATTTGATCGAGCCCGCCAGAAGCACAGCTGGGTACCTGAAGGACGAGGTTATGAGCGGTATCCAGAAAGTCGGCACCTAGGGTTTGTGTGCAAGCAGGGTAGGGGAAGTGATCCCAGTTTTCAGGCAGATCTGAAAGTTCCACGCTTTTAACTGCTGTGGTGTCGACTTCGTAAATTCCGATCACCATGTCTTTTGGCACCAGCCGGGGGTTCGGGAGGTAGTTCCCCATTTCGAGCATGACGACCGCCGCTGACGAGCCGAAATACAGTACAGGCTGGCCGGCTTTGTTCCAGCGTCCGCCGTCTCGGTAGCTTCCGCCCTGGCCGGAAAGGTCGGTTAAATAGCGTTCTTTGGTGATACGATATAACTTCACTCGGATGCCCCTAGTGTTGGCGAGTGCTAAGGGTATTTATGCTTTTTTATTGTGAGATGATTCGGTCTTCCGCATCCAGAACATTATTAGCTGAACTCTCCGAATTCGATCTTGCCCAGCACATCCCGCACCATTTCACGCCCTGTAAAAGTATCGAATAGATCGATGGGCCGAGACCCATTAAGCGCTCGAACCTCGCTGTGCAGCCACTCCTGGGCGATATCGCGATCACCGAAGACTTGTCCGGTTTCGACATACAGCTTTAGTGTATCCAGCACTTCCTCGCTTTGAGCACGACCCAGAGCCTTACGCTTGTACAAGCGATGCAGGTTGCCCGAGTCAGTCTCCAGGAGCCGAACGAAGACATCTCGATCACCACGCAGAGCATTGATCGCTCTTTGGAGTACGCGGCCAGACAAGCCTTCTCGCACAGCCCTAATGAAAGCCACCTGGTCGGCATAAACATCACGCGGGAGGCCGATATCACCCAGCATACGGGTACCACTGTTGTCTTGTTCGATGAGATCCATGCCATCCTCCTTCATATATCCGATACACAGGATGCGTCGAAATGATGTAATTTGCACGTCAATATGACGATCTTGTTTTAGGCGCATAGTGCTGTAAAACCGTTGGCTTGTTATCGGCAAGCCAATATGCCAGCCAGGACATACCAATGACGCGCGGGTTGCCCGCTTTTTCGGTTCACTAACTAGACACGATTTTGCTATCTAAAGAGGTTTTCCATCCAGCGAGTATTCCATAATGGCGAGCGTTAGAGCGAAGTGGTGCTGCGCCTCCTGAAAAGCAGCCAACCCATCGCGCTTCAGTATGGCTTCTACCAGTGCAATGTGTTCACGACGAGCTCTGGGCAATGACTCGACAGGGTAAGGCTCTGAACCGAACCCCAGTGTTGCCCGGGCTGTTAATTGTTTAGATTGTGAAGTTAAGTGCCTGTTGCCGGTCATCTCCATAATGCATTGGTGAAGTTTGTGATCAATTTCGCGAGCAAGCGACGCACACTCTGTCTGACAAAATAATTCAAGAATCTGATGCAGCTTACCAGCCTGCTCTTCGTCATGTCGCTCAGCGGCAGTCTTGGCGACTAGCCCTTCTACAAGGCAGCGATAGTCGAAGAAATCTTTCAGGTGAGGAATTTCCTGCGCGAGAATCCGGTGTGCGGTATTTAACGTCACGTCGTCAAAACTTGTGCGGGTGACGAAGGTGCCTCCTTCGCGGCCTCTTCGTGACTCTATCAGCCCCAGTGAATTGACGATTTCCAACGCCCCTCTGACGGTAACTCGACTGACATTTTGTCGTTCGGCAAGCTCACGCTCCGGTGGCAGCCTATCGCCTGCTGAGTAAGCGCCAATGGCGATGGCGGTCACAATTCTGTCAGCCAGTTCCTGCTTGGCCGAGATAGCTTCCCTCACGTAAGGAAGGCCATGTTCAGGTGACTTTTCCACCAATTTCTCCCTAAAGGTATTTGAATAATGCCTTTTATTGTGGTTTTCTTCTTAAAGGTATTATTAAGATACCTTTTGTGGCGGTCACTCAATTGAGATGCAGCCAAGAAGATAGCGCTCGCTTCGGCGTCGAGTCCAATGCTGGTTGCCGAAGAAAGTACAAATTGTGAGCCCATACGCCGTCGCAAGCTGAGAGCAATAAAGACCCATTGTATCAGGCATTACTCAACAACAATCAGGCACAAGTGCACTTAAAAATCAGGAGATCAACCGTGAGTGACAACACTCTAGAAAGTCTTGGCTATAAGCAGGAGCTCTCAAGGACGTTGGAAGTGAAGGACCTTGTTATCTATGGTCTCATTTTCATTGTTCCAATCGCTCCTTTTGGTATTTTTGGGCACGTTATGTGAGTGCCAGTGGGGGCATGATCGTAACCGCCTATATAATAGGTCTGGTAGGCATGTTGTTCACTGCTATCAGTTACTCGCAGATGGCAAAAGAATTTCCTGTGGCAGGTTCCGTCTACTCGTATGTGTCCAAAGGAACCAATAGCTTTGTCGGTTTCGTGGCAGGCTGGATCATGCTGTTGGATTACATTCTAATTCCAGCTGAAGTGGCTATAGTTTCCCGGACACACAGACGCAGGTAGTATCTCCTGCTTATAGAGGTGTGTCATGACTCAGAAGAAAACCAATTCTTATACCGACGAATTCAGAGAAGGTGCCGTCAAACTGGCGATAGAATCGAATCAGCCAGTTGCCCAGTCCGCCCGGGAACTGGGGGTGAACGTCAATACACTGCATACCTGGATCAATAAATTTCACGGCGAACCACCGCCAGGCTCCGGTAAGCAGGTAAATGACGTGCATCTGTATGAGGAGCTAAAACAGCTGCGTCGTGAAAATGCCCGACTCAAGGAGGAGCGGGAACTGTTAAAAAAGGCGGCAGCCTTCTTCGCCAAAGAATCACGCTGAAATACACCTTTATTATGCACCATCAGAGCGAATTCAGCATCGCTCTGATGTGTCGGGTGTTTGACGTTTCTCGAAGCGGTTATTACGAGTGGCAATTACGGCCGCCCAGCTTGAGAAACCAGCGAGATGAAGCGTTGAAGGCCAACATTCATAAACACCATCAAGCCAGCCGAGCGACGTATGGGACGCGACGTCTCCAGCAGAAGCTGTCTGAAGAGAATGAATCCGTCAGTCGGCGTCGCATTGGTCGATTAATGCAGGAGGAAGGTTTGGCGTGCAAAACAAGGCGCAAGTTCAGGGCAACGACGAACTCGAAACATGATAAACCCATTGCTCCCAACCTGCTGGATCGACACTTCACCACGGAGAAGCCCGATCAGGCTTATGTGGGGGATATCACCTACATACCGACGCGGGAGGGGTGGCTTTACCTGGCGGTGTTTATCGACTTGTATTCGCGCGCTGTCGTAGGTTGGTCAATGGATAGTCGCATGCCGACCTCGCTGGTCAATGATGCGCTCACCATGGCGATTTGGAAGCGTAGGCCTAATGCCGGATTACTAGTGCATAGCGACCGCGGAAGCCAGTATGCATCGGACAACTTCCAGCAGCTGCTGACGCAACATGGTTACCGGTGCAGTATGAGTCGTAAGGGAAATTGCTGGGATAATGCCCCGTCAGAAAGCTTCTTCCACACGCTAAAGACGGAACTTGTTCACCATGAAGACTTCAGGACGCGGGCTGAAGCGAAGCAAGTCATCTTCGAGTATATCGAAGTGTTTTATAACCGGGTGCGGCTGCACTCCAGCAATGGCTATATGAGTCCAGTGGACTATGAGTCAGCGCTACCAGTAGCTGCTTAGAAATATGTCCGGAAGACTGTTGCCACATCAAGCTTTGCTGTATGTGGTTGGCGCACTGGCGATACACGACATTTTTCCATCACTCTCACCGCTCGTTTTGATCGTTGCTTTCGTGATCTTCAATACCTATATCAATATCCGTGGAATTAGCTTCACCGCTGCGTTCAATCGCTGGATGTTGGTCGCTGAGCTTATCGTTCTAGCCGTATTTCTGGTGATGGGGGTGATTGCCATCAGCAATAATGTCAACGGGGCCGTTTTTTCAGTAGCTCCCGTTTATGACGCAGATAACTTTTCGTTAGGTCTTATCATTTCTGCAGTCCCGATCGCAGTGCTGAGTTTCCTTGGCTTCGATGGTATTTCTACGCTAGCTGAAGAGGCTAAAGGGGGCGGTAAAGCGGTGAGTAAGGCGATTTTTTTGGTGCTGCTAATCATCGGTGGTTTGTTTATTGCCCAAACTTGGATCGCGGCACTCATACAGCCTGATCCGACACAGTTTGATAACCTTGACACGGCGTTTTATGAAACAGCTCGCATTGCCGGAGGAGGATGGCTGGCAGTGTTAACCGCAGCAACGACCGCTATCGCCTGGGGCATCGCCGATTCGCTGGTCGCCCAGATCGCCACAGCGCGTGTCCTCTATAGCATGGGGCGTGATCGTCTACTTCCCGCTTCACTTTCTCGTGTGCATTCCCGCTTCAAAACGCCCTATGTCAGCACGCTATTGGTTGCCGTGGTGTCCATCGTAGCAGGGGGCGCTTTTATGCAACACCTTGCTCTGCTGACGTCCATTGTCACCATTGGTGCTCTGACGGCGTTTATTATTTTGAATGTCAGTACCATTTATTATTTTGTGCTTAAGAAGAAATCCTACAACGTCTTTCTTCATATTCTAAGCCCGGTGATGGCGCTGGCCGTTGTGGGGTACATCTGGAGTGGTTTTGAAGCCTATACCATTCTTATTGGTGTCGTCTGGGCCGTAATTGGGATGGGTGTCTATTATTTGGCACAAGCTCGTGGTCGCCAAGTCAAACTGGAGGTTTAACATGACGTTCAAGACGATTCATGACGTTCATCATTGTTTTGATCATAGCATTGCGCCCGTTGAAACGATTAGTTCCGGCGATACTCGCCATTTCGATATTCTCGATGCTAGCGGAGGCTTGATTGCGCGTGACAGCAAGGCCGACATCATCTCGCAATTGCCCCACGATGCCTTGAACCCTGTTTGTGGTCCGCTATTTATTGAAGATGCAGAGCCAGGCGACGTCATTGAGATTGAGCTACTAGATTTTGAACCTGGTGGATGGGGGTGGACTGCGCTTATACCCGGATTTGGGTTGCTGGCGGAAGACTTTACAACACCGTGGTTGAAGATATCTGAGTACGATAGTGAGTCGGTGTACTTCCATGATGATATCGTCATTCCGTTCCGCCCCTTCGCAGGTACCATCGGTTTGGCACCCGCTGAGCCTGGTTCGCATTCCATTGTTCCGCCACGTTTGTGTGGCGGTAATCTAGATATCCGTGACTTGGTGAAAGGCGCCAAACTCTATTTACCTGTTCAAGTGCCGGGCGGTCTTTTAAGTATTGGTGATACGCATGCATGTCAGGGCGATGGCGAGGTGTGTGGCACTGCAGTTGAGACGCGCATGGCCGCTAAGGCGACACTTAGACTACACAAGGGCGACAGTATTCCCGGCCCTATGTTTGACATGCCCGCTGTTGCTAGCGACAACCATAATGAAGGATATATTGCCACTACGGGCGTGGGTGCTGATCTGATGCAGAGCGCAAAAGATGCGGTCCGTTTCATGATTGATCGGTTGAGAAAGAAAGCTGGTATGGACGAAGCAATGGCTTATGCACTTTGTAGCGTAGCCGGGCAACTCAGAATCAGTGAAATTGTTGATCAACCGAATTGGGTGGTGTCTTTCTACCTACCTAAAGCAATCTTCAAGTCGCGTAGTCTCAAAGCTATCTAGTCGATATGGGTCATTTGGCCGGGTTTATTGCTCGGCCAAAATGGAATGCTAGCTATGGGTATGACGCCAGCCTCGCTGGATACTGAGCCCGACTGACCCGCTGTCGGCCCCGCCGTTGCCCGAAGCTGCATCTCAATGGTGAGCTGTTCGAACGGGTGGCAAGTACCTGCTGCGCAAGTACTGGTCACCTGAGCAAATAGCCCGCACACTGAAGCGTATGTTTCCTAATAACACTGACCGCCACATCTCCCACGAAGCCATCTACAACGCGCTTTACCTCTTGCCGCGCGGCTCGCTCAAGAAGGAACTGATTGCCTGTTTGCGTCAGGGTGAAGGTAAACGACGCCCTGGCAGCTATGGCGGTGGAAAACCAGCTGTTGTATCACCCAACCATTTAGACCATCAGTTTGAAGTAACAGCGCCAAATGTTGCTTGGGTGACGGACATCACTTACATCCGAACGTACGAAGGCTGGCTTTATTTAGCGGTGGTTATCAGAGTGCGGGGGTTTTCGCGCACTCTGATAAAACAAGGGGCAGCCCATGGCCGCCCTCTACTGACAGCCTGCGAGGTAGGCCGCTTTCCACGGGGTTGCTTACGCTTCGCGTTTGCCATCCACCAAGCGCGACAGCTGCCATGGGTTGCCGTCCTTGAGCGGCTCGGGCAATAGCCCTTCCGGCAACGCCTGGTAGCACACCGGGCGCAGGAAGCGGAAGATCGCAGCACTGCCTACCGAGGTGGTGCGGCTGTCGGAAGTCGCCGGGTACGGCCCGCCGTGAACCATGGCGTGGCACACCTCGACCCCGGTTGGCCAGCCGTTGGCGAGAATCCGCCCGGCCTTGCGCTCGAGTACCGGCATCAGCGCCTTGGCCGCTTGCAGATCGCCGTCGTCCATCTGCAGGGTAATGGTCAACTGGCCTTCGAGCTGGGCCGCGACACGCTTTACTTCATCCTGGTCGGCACACTCGATGACCAGCGAGGTAGAACCGAACACTTCTTCTTGCAGCTCGGTCTCGTTCAGGAAGTCGTTCGCCGTGGTGACAAACAGCCCCGCCTGGCACTGGTTGGGCGACTCGCCCACCTGGCCACGTGCGGCTTCACGCACCTTGCTGCTGTTGGACAGCTGGCCAACACCCTGCTGGTAAGCATCGTAGATGCCCGGCGTGAGCATGGTCTGGGGCGCGCTGCCCTTCACGCCTTCTGCAGCGGCCTTGACGAAGGCATCGAGCTCGGCGCCCTTGACCGCAATCACCAGCCCAGGATTGGTGCAGAACTGGCCTGCACCCATGTTGAGCGAGCCGACGAAGCCTTCGGCGATCTGCTTGCCGCGTGCCTTGAGCGCCTCGGGCATCAGGAACACCGGGTTGATCGAGCTCATCTCGGCATATACCGGGATCGGCTGCGGACGCGACTGAGCGGTCTTCATCAGCGCGGTACCGCCGCTCCGCGAGCCGGTAAAGCCCACCGCCTGGATACGCGGGTCGGCGACCAGCGCCTGGCCGATCTCGCTACCCGAACCGAACATCAGCGAGAAGGTGCCTTCAGGCAGCCCGCGCGCTTTCACTGCACGCTGTACCGCACGGCCGACCAGTTCGGAGGTGCCGGGGTGGGCGGAATGGCCCTTGACGATCACCGGGCACCCGGCGGCCAAGGCCGAGGCGGTATCGCCGCCGGCCACCGAGAAGGCCAGCGGGAAGTTGCTGGCACCGAACACCACGACCGGGCCCAGGCCGATATGGCGCTGGCGAAGGTCGGCGCGCGGCATCGGCTGGCGGTCCGGCATGGCCGGGTCGATGCGCACGTCGAGCCATTCGCCGGCACGCACCACGGAAGCGAACAGGCGCAGCTGGCCGCAGGTACGGCCGCGCTCACCTTCCAGGCGGGCCTTGGGCAGGCCGGACTCGGCCATGGCGCGCTCGATCAGTTCATCGCCGATGTCCTCTATCTCGCTGGCGATGGTCTCGAGGAATACCGCGCGCTCCTCGAGAGAAGTCTCGCGATAGGTGGCGAAGGCCGTCTCGGCGAGCTCACAGGCACGCTCGACCTCAGCCTTGGTACCACCCAAGTAGGTCGGCTCGAGGATCTCGTTGGTGGCCGGGTTGATGGCGTTGATGGGCTTGGAACTGCCGCTGACGGCGTCCTGGCCAATGAGTAACTTGCCTTCCAGGGTCATGTCGAACTCCTTGCTGTTTGCTGTCAAAGCGATTTCACGTCGATAGGCGCGCTGTCCGCTTCAAAGCGTAGTGGATTGCGCAACGGACGGCCGAAATCGGCGAGGCTGATCTCGAAACGGTCACCCTCGCGGGTGCGAATGTCATCGGCGAAGCTCAGCGTGGCGGTGCCGAAGAAATGCACATGCACGTCGCCGGGCCGACGGAAACCGACGTATTTGAAGTGATGGTGCTCGAGGTTGGCCAGACTGTGCGCCATGTTGGCCTCACCGGTGAGGAAGGGTTTCTCCCATACCGTCTCGTTGTCACGCACGATACGGCTGACCCCCTCCAGATGCGTAGGCAGTTCACCTACCATTAGTTCGGGGCCGAAGCTGCAGGCCCGCAGTTTCGAGTGGGCCAGCCACAGATAGTTGAAGCGCTCGGTGACGTGGTCGGAAAACTCATTGCCGATAGCGTAACCCACCCGCCACGGGTGGCCGTCATCGCCAATCACATAGAGCCCGGCCAGCTCTGGCTCCTCGCCAGCGTCCTCGGCGAAGTGCGGCACGGGGATCTCGGCCTCGGGGGCCACCACGCAGGCGCCGTCGCCCTTGTAAAACCATTCCGGCTGGGCACCGGGGGTGCCAGCCAGGGGCTTGCCGCCCTCGACTCCCAACTTGAACATGCGCATGGAGTCGGTCAGTTCGGATTCGCTGACTTGCGTCTTGGCATGCATGGCCGAGCGCGTGTCCGCGCTGCCCAGGTGGGTGAGTCCGGTGCCGGTGACCAGGCAGTGAGCCGGGTCCGGATGGGTCAGCGGGGGCAACAGGCTTTTTTCGTCGATCAACTGGGCATAGTCGAGCCGGGTCTCGGTCGCTGCGGCTTCGACGATGTCGGCCAAGGAGCGCCCCGCGGCGATGGCGCGGCGGGCCAGGCTGTAGGTATCTGCATCGAGCAGCCGAACTTGGCTGTCACTTTCGACCTGGGCGGCATGCACCTGGCCTTGATATACACATTGAATCAATCGCATGCGACCTCCGTTGGTTAGGTTCTCAATGACGCGTCGATGCCGAATCAGCCAAGCAAGGCCAAAAGGCCTACGGAAGACCCATCGGTTATGACTAAAGTCTAGATGAAAATAGATTCTAGTATACTAGTATATCTCATTGTGAAATAAGCTCAACCGATCGATCCGGTGAGCGTTGCAGCGCTGAGTGCCAGTTGAAACTTGTCAGGCATAGGCATCGGATAATATCAATATAAAATTAAGGGTCTTAGCATGAGTGAGTGTAATTTGGTGCAGGCAAAGAAAGGATTCGTCCTGCTAGTCACGGCTTCCGCAATGATGATTGCTTTGGATTCTCAGGCTCAAAGCACAGCCACAATTAAGGTTGCAAATTACTTTGCCGAAGATCATCCACAAAACGTCGCATTGCGGGAACATTTCAAGACATCAGTGGAAGAGAATTCCGACATGTCTGTGCAGATATTTCCCAATAGCGAACTGGGAGATGAGCGCCAGTACACTAATGGCGTGCGAAACGGCTCTATTGAGATGGTCGTTGCTGGCATGGGTCTCCAAACGGCAGAACCCAAGATTGGCTTTACCGAATGGCCGTTTCTTTTCGAAACATACGATCAGGCCAACACTTTGCTAAATGGTGTAGTCGGTGACGAAATCGAACCGCTGTTCCGCAAGCTAGGTACGGAACCGCTAGGTTGGACAGCGAACGGCTTCCGAGTGGTCTCGAGCAATCGTCCGATCACTAGCATGGAGGACTTCGAAGGGCTTCGTATGAGGATGCCTAACCTTGCAATGTATGTAGATGTTGGCCAGGCACTGGGCGCCAACGTGCAAACGCTGGGTTTCTCGGAAATCTTTACGGCGCTGGAGCAGGGGGTCGTTGATGGTCAGGACAATCCTTATGCCACGCTTTACAATTCCGGTTGGTATGAAGTTCAAAGCAACGTTCTTGAAAGCCGGCACATGTTCAGCCCCAATATTTACCTCATGAATAAGAAGTTCTTCGATAACTTGAGCGAAGAGGACCAGGATGTCATCAAGCTAGCTGCCGAAGAAGCGATGGAAATGGAATGGCAGCTCATGCAGGAGTCTGAAGAAGACATCAAGGCCAAGCTTAAAGAGGAAGGCCTGACTATTCATATGCCGAGCGATGATTTCCGCCAGAACATGGTCGATGCCATGGATCCTCTCTACGAAGATTTTTATGAAGAGTATGACTGGGCTAAAGACCTGGTAAACAAGGTAAGAACCTACTCGGAGCAGTAACGGTGTGCGGAGCCATGCCTGAAGCATGGCTTCGTAATAGTAGTCCCCCCATCCCCGAGAAGCCGTTATGAATTTTAAGTTATTGAATGCTTTAGAGCATCTACTCAAGGGAACGATTTTCGTATCGCTAGCCCTGATGGTAATTTTCGTTTTTCTGAACGTAGTTCTGCGCTACATGTTCAATAGCGGGCTGGCCTGGTCGGGCGAGGTTGCTCGATATTTATTTGTGTGGATCATCTTTTTGGGCTCGGTGATCGCCGTTAAGGAACAGAGCCACCTTGGCGTAGACATCCTCGTCAGCAAGCTTAACCTGTCTGTGCAAAAGATTTTATATACAGTCTCGACAGTATTAATTGTGGGTGTGCTAGCTCTTGCGCTTGATGGCTTGCTCGGGCTCATCGAATTGAACGCAGGGATAGGTAGCCCGACATCTGATATTCCAGTGAATACCTATTACTACGCTGGCGCAGTTTCTGTCGTACTCATGTCGATCATCTTTGTGATCCATACGGTACGTTTTGTTTTATTCAACAAGAGTGCGCCGCCATGGGCAAATTTGCCCAGCGACCATAAAGAGACGGAAAAAGCTATGGAGGAAGAGTCATGATCTGGCAGTTTTTGCTGGTACTGTTCTCGTTGCTGCTGATCGGGATGCCTGTTGCCTTCGCTATGATGATTGCTGCATCGGTCATGTTGTTTCTCGTAGGTATTTTCAACACGAGCACATTGGCAGAGTATCTTATTACCGGTGCCAACAGCTTTTCCCTTATGGCGATACCGTTCTTTATCCTTACCGGGGAAATCATGAACGCGGGAGGTGTCTCGAAGCGAATTGTCGATTTTGCCTCCTCCTTAGTGGGGCATTTCCGCGGTGGCCTAGGTTATGTAGCAATCATTGCCGGTGTTGTGTTTGCTGGTCTGTCCGGCTCGGCCGTTGCCGATACCGCTGCACTGGGCGCTATTCTGATCCCTATGATGGTTGCTCAAGGTTACAATAAAAATAGTACTACGGGCTTAGTGGCGTCGGTAGGCATCATTGGTACAGTCATTCCCCCCAGTATCCCCATGATTCTGTACGGCGTAGTGGGTGGTGTATCTATTACTCAACTATTCATGGCGGGCATCGTCCCTGGGCTCATTATGGCCATGGGCATGATGCTGGTTTGGTATCTGTTATCAAGAAAGACAACAGCCGGCCGTGTTGAGAAGGCAACCGGACGCGAGCGCCTGCACTATTTCTTGCGTGCTTTCTGGGCGCTATTGCTACCGGGCATTATTATCATAGGGTTGCGCGGCGGCGTATTCACGCCGACCGAGGCTGGCGTGATCGCCGCCGTATATGCGCTGCTTATCAGCTTCGTCTACCGAGAGATCAAGGTCAGTCAACTTTATGATGTACTGGTCGGGACGGCGAAAACAACTGCAATTGTGATGTTGATCGCCTCTGCTGCAATTGTTACTGCGTATGCAATTACGGTGGCCCGTGTACCTGCGGAACTGGCAACAGTACTCGGAGGTATGACCGAAAACCCGACCGTCATGTTGCTGATTATCATGGCCTTCCTGCTACTTGTCGGTTGCGTAATGGATATGACTCCCGCAGTTCTAATTTTTGCGCCGGTGCTGATTCCTGTAGTTGAAAGTTTGGGCATCGATCCGGTCTATTTCGGTGTCCTCATGGTTATCAACCTGTCTATCGGATTAATTACTCCGCCAGTCGGAACTGTGCTCTATGTGGGCTGCAGTATAAGTAAAATAAGTTTGTTAGATATAACGAAAGGTATATGGCCGATGTTGGCAATGTATTTTGCGGTATTGATCAGTTTCATACTTTTCCCGCAGATAGTTACTGTTCCCATGGAATGGTTGTCAAAGTAGGTAAGCACTAATCAACTGATCAGAATTAACCAATATATAGCAGGTATAAAATGGATAGGTGTGCTTACTCAGGATTGAATTACCGCAAGGCTGTCAATGTCGAGGAGCTACGTGCGATTGCCAAGCGTCGTCTACCTAATTTTGTCTATGAGTATATTCATGGCGGCTCAGACGATGAAGTGACTCTTGAGCGTAATCGTGCGATCTTCGACAAGTATTACTTTACTCCCAGAACGCTAACGAAGGTTAGCAAGCAGCGCAGCCTGGAGACGTCAATTTTTGGTAAAAAAATTTCTATGCCAGTGCTGATCGGGCCTACCGGCTTCAATGGCATGGTGACTAAGGATGGTGATACGAAGTTAGCTAGGGCAGCGACACACTACGGTATTCCTTTTACCCTCAGCAATGCCTCGACCACCTCCTTGGAAGACATCTCTAAGATAGATGGCCTATGGCATTGGATGCAGATTTATTTCTATCGCAATCGTGATTACGTTAAGAAGTTAGTCGAGCGCTGCAAGGAGGCCAATTACGATACGATCGTTGTTACTACCGACAGTGCTATATTTGGTAACCGTGAGTGGGACAGAAGAAACTATTCACGACCTTTAGTGCTAACTATGAGAAACAAGTTGCACGTGTTAACCAAGCCGCGCTGGCTCAATGATGTACTAATTCCCGATGGCATACCTCAATTCAAGAATCTTGGCGACCTGCTGCCTCCTGGCGAGACGTCGGTAAAGGGCGCAGCCGCTGTGTTAGGCCAACAGCTCGATCCTTCGCTTAACTGGGATGACATCCGTTGGCTCCGGGACGAGTGGAAGGGCCGGCTTGTCATAAAAGGTATTCTGTCTGTCGAAGAAGCAGCCACCGCAGTAGAAGTCGGTGTCGACGGGATCGTACTCTCGAACCATGGCGGGCGTCAGTTGGATTACTCCGTTTCCCCGATGGAGCTAATTGCCGATATCAGAGCAGAAGTCGGGAATCAGCTCGCCATACTCGTCGACAGTGGCTTCCGACGTGGCAGCGATGTCCTGAAGGCCCGGCTATTGGGAGCCGACGCTGTGTTACTCGGCAGAACCACACTCTATGGCTTAGGGGCAGGTGGCCAGGAGGGCGCTGAGCATGCATTGAACATCATCCGTGAGGAGATGGATCGAATACTCGGCCTCCTAGGCTGTAACGACCTCTCGGAACTCGATTCTGCATCTCTAATGGTGTCATCGTCTCGTTGATGTTTGCCCACTTTCCATCAGCATGGAACTAGTTATGGATACTCAAAACATTCCGAATGTTCTTGTTTTTGGCCCCAAGTCCCCCGATATTCTTGAGGCAATAAGCGAATTCGCGAATCCTATCGCCTACTGGCTGCATGGCTCTCTTGAGGCGTGTCTTGAAGCTTGTGAAGGCAATTTCCGTGCCGTGGTGAATACAGGAGAACAGCAAGTAAGCGCCGAACTTATGTCGCGGCTGCCTGCGCTGGAAGTCATAAGCTGCTTTGGGGTGGGGTATGACGGTGTCGATGTCGGCGAGGCCTCCCGGCGTGATATTGCCGTAACTAACACGCCGGATGTATTGACTGAAGATGTCGCCGATCTAGCAGTGGGGCTAACGCTTGCGGTAAGGCGTAATATCGTTGCTGCGCACAGATACGTTTGTGACGGCTCCTGGGAAAGGCAAGGCCCCATGGCGCTCTCAGCTCAGGTCAATGGCAAGCGTGTTGGCCTGGTCGGCCTGGGGCGCATTGGCAAGGCTATCGCTCGCAGGCTGCAGGCGTTTCAGTGTATTTTGCAATATTATGCAAGCACTGAAAAACCTGAGTTGCCATATCGCTTTTATAGTGACTTGGTTCGACTTGCTGAGGAGAGTGACATTCTAATCGTGACATTGCCGGGCGGTGCTAACACTGACAAGATCATAAACCGTGAGGTCATGCTTGCTCTAGGCAACACTGGCTGTCTGGTCAATGTCTCACGAGGCAGTGTGATTGACGAAGATAGTCTTATCGAGCTTCTCGAGACCGGAGCCTTGGGGGCGGCAGGTCTTGATGTCTTTCGCAACGAGCCACATGTGCCCGAACCGCTAAAACACATGCAAAACGTCGTTCTGCAGCCACACGCCGGAAGTGGAACTTGGGAGACCCGTTTTTCCATGCGTGATTTGGTGGTTGAAAATTTGCGCTGCCATTTCAAGGGGTTACCATTAATAACGCCGGTTAACTAACTAGTGAGATATTGATGATAGCCTTCGTTTCGTACTTGAGTGGCTTGCTATAGTCACTTAAGCGAAGCTGATATCGGTGAATTTATGGCCCTGCTGGAATATTGAGTATGAATATAATGAAGAGCAATCAAGCAGTCTCTACGAGCAGCTTCGCATACGCCACTATACGTGACAGGATAATTAACCTGTCTCTGAAGCCGGGAGAAAAGATTTCGGAAAAAGAGCTTGCTGATGAATTCAGTCTTAGCCGGACGCCGATACGGGAAGCGATGATCCGGCTCCAGTATGATGGCTTCGTGGATATCCTTGCACAGCGGGGTACTTACGTCACGCCAATTAAGAAGGATACTGTGATGGCGGCGCATTACGCGCGTTCCACACTTGAGTGTGCCCTAGTCCAGGATGCAGCTAGGCAATGTACTGAACAGCAGATCATTGATCTGAAGATAAATCTTGATGAGCAGGAAGCTGCCTGTCGTAGAAAGACCTACCTTGACATCGAGCGCCTTGACGAAGAACTACACGCTAAAATAGCGGAAGCAGCCGGTTATAGTGCAGTATGGGACGTTATTTATCCTGTACGTCTACATATCAACCGTGTACGGATGCTATTTCTTGAAGAGCAGCGTATTCCATCCATTATCAGTGAGCATGCTGCCTTGATAAGTGCCATTGAGTCTCGCGAACCGGCACAGGCGCTAGATGCCATGCAAATTCATCTCTCTTATATTCAGACGAACCTAGCCAAACTGGCTGATGCTTACTCGGAATATATTAATAGCTAGTAGGGGATTGAAAGTTAATACCTAACAGGTCGCCGCACACAGAAGTACAGTGTTTCCCTCCCGTCAGGTTGCGCGGGGTCGGTGGCCGACAGATTGAAACTACGCACCGGGATAAGCCCCAGAGATAGAACTAATCGGCCGCAATTTTTTCCACTGCGCTGAGCCCGCCTTTTTCATCGGGGGGTGAACGATCGTTTTGAATCTACAGCGAATTGCTCAAAAATAAAGTTATCACCCCCGGCCAAGGCCTGCCGCCAGTGTTTCCGGTCGTCCTCCACAACGGCTCGAAACCTTGGACGGCACCGCTGGATATCTACGAGATGGTTACACCGGAACCGCCGGGCTTTCTGCAGGTCTACCAGCCCCACCTACGCTATTACCTAGTCGATGAAGCGCGCTATCCTAATGACGAATTGGGCTTGCGCCAGACGCCGTTGAGCGGAGTGTTTAGTATCGAGAAAGCCTCTACTGACCGACAAGGGTTACAGCAGGCGGTCGATCGGATTGTGGCGATTATTCAGGCCGATCCGAACAAAGAGCGTATCGACAAGATCATTACCCGCTGGTTAAAGCGCCATCTACAGCGGCTCGGAGCTGACGTAAACTTAGATCAGCTCAATAGTTTGGTAAAGGATAAAGGTATGTTGGCAGAGAACCTAGAGAACTGGGCTCATAAAGAGCGCCAGAAGGTTTTGCAGGAAGCTGAGAAGAGAGCATTTGAAAGCAAACGTAACGCAGCCCGCAAGCTGATAGCGCTGACCGAAATTAACGATCAGCTGATCGCAGAGATTGAAGAGCTGCCGATTGAAGAAGTGGAAAAACTACGTGCCGAGACTCAGCACTGATTCCACGGACTCCCCAACGCCTTCAGGATAACGGGAGGGAAGTACAAGACAGCACACAGGCTCAGGCGTTGATAGACAACCTGCCGACAGAAGAGGCGCTGATAGCTGACAAGGGCTATGACAGTGAGCGTATCCGTGAGCAGGTCGAAGCAAAGGGCATGCGCCCCGTGATTACACGAAAGCGCAATTCAAAAAAAAGAATAACAGTTTAGACAAAGGGTTATCTCGCTATCGGCATCTCGTCGAGAACGCGTTTGCCCGATTGAAGCCGTATCGCGCGATAGCGATGCGGTATGACAAACTCAAACGAAACTACGAAAGCATGGTGGCCTTGGCCTGCGGTTTTTTACGGCTACCCATGTGAAAGGTCAACAGGCCCTAACCGACAGTTCTAGCCTGAAAAGAGATTTGTAGGTTCCTAAACCACAATCTCTTTTCAGAAAACTGATTCTAACAATCAGTGATTTAGCCGCCGTAACAAATCGGGGGTCAATTTCTCCACATCTGTTATACCAAGCAGCGCCATGTTGCGCTCTATTTCGCTACCTAGAAGCATGGCAGCCTTTTTCACACCGGCTTCACCAGCGACACTGGCCGCATAGTTAAAGGGACGACCAATAAACACAAAGCTTGCACCTAACGAAAGTGCTTTGAGTACTTGGCTACCGCGTCGAAAGCTGCCGTCGATCATCACCGGCACTGCTCCAGCGACCGCCTCCAGCACTTCAGGCAACATAGTGAGTGGGGCTACAGTGCCATCGAGCTGTCGGCCTCCATGATTGGAAACTATTAAACCATCGGCACCCGCGCTAACAGCACGCCGTGCATCGTCTGGGTGCAGAATACCTTTTACCACTAGATTACCTTTCCACCGTGTCCGAACCTGATCGAGCGTCGACCAATCAAGATGCCGGCGGCCAGAAAAATCACGATTGACGTTCTTTGCCAGTACCGGCACACCACGTGTCGCCGCATTATTTTCGAAATGCGGAACACCGTGATGCCACAATGTCTTCAGAAAAGTGCCGAATAGCCATCGCGGCCGCACCAAGCCATCCCAAGCTAGCCGTAGACTTGGGCGTAATGGCGAAGAGAAGCCCGCACGACGATGATTCTCAGGATTCGGTGGTACAGCGTAGTCCACGGTGACCACCAGATTGGTAAATCCGGCCTGCTCAACACGTGCCAGCAAGGCGTCGATTTCCTCCGGGGTTCCGGGAAGGTAAGCCTGGAACCAATCCGAGCCATTTGTCCCCGAAAGCTCTTCCATGGGGATCAACGATGTACCACTGACAATCATGGGGATGCCGCTGTCTGATGCTGCTTGTGCCAGTACCTGGTCTCCCCGATAGGCAGTTAGGGCGCTAATACCCATGGGTGCTATACCAAAAGGGTAGGCATAGCGGCGGCCAAGGAGCTCGGTTTCAGTCGACACGCCAGAGACATTCACTAATGCGCGCGGAAGAAATGCGTATTGATCGAAGGCTTCATGGCTTGAGCGGGCAGTGCTGCCGTCTTCAGCCACACTCGCCACGTAACCGAACAGCGGTCGTGGTAGGTGGCGCTTAGCTGCTCGCTCGAAATCGTCAAGACTCAAGATGTGTTCTAAGCGATGAGGCATCATGCCTCCTTAGTATCAGCAGTAACCCGACGCCAAGCGTCTTCATTCACAGCATTGAGAGGACCGCTTCCGGTTAGCGCTCCCAATAGGTTATCGACTGCCAACTGAGCCATAGACTCACGGGTTTCATGGGTCGCAGAGCCTATGTGTGGCGTCGTCACGACATTGTCCATGGCTGCCAGAGGCGAACGGTGATTTTCAACCCAGTTGTCCAAATGGCTGAGCTTAAGCAGCCTTTTTATTACGCTCGATTTCCTTCACTTTTCCTGGGTTAAGCGACACTGAACCAGTGACCCCCCAGTTTCGGGTG
>NZ_JBANSO010000028.1:0-60146 GCF_037070225.1 Vreelandella indica | reverse complement strand
GTGTGTCTGAACGCCGGAAAGTGGTTAAAAAGTAGCCGATGTAAGTCGAGCCAGTAGGTGTTTAGCGGTGTTACAGCCTGAGTGCGGTACTGGCTGAGGTACTATGAGAAATCCAGGCTAGCTATTATTTATAATATGCAAACCTTAATCATTGTGAGCACCATACGCAAGCCGTTTGTAACGATACATTTTGATGCCTGACTTACTTGGCTGGTCTTAATCTTTCTTCGGGATTAACGCTACTGATTTAATGAGATTATCCTTAAAAAGAATAATGCCCTTTGTTGGGGCCTCTTCCCTATTGTCGAAATTTAACTACCGGTATCTGCCCGTGGCCGAGAGCCACTATAAGGCGAGACGAGATGTCCCGCCTAAGTTGCGTAGCTAACTCACTATTTTCCTCTTAGCTTTAGAGAGGCAGGTCGCTTATAGGCTGTGGGTAGCGGTTAAGCAGATCGCTATAGGCGTTGAACTAAAGAAATATAAAGAAAAGTCGTTGCCGTAAATATCCTTGGGAAAATTAGGTTTTCCAGGGAGCGGGGTTAGGTAAAAAATAACGTGCATAAAATGGGAAGAAAATGAGAAACATTACATTAAAAACCTTACTGACTATGCTATTGCTAATGATGATCAGTATGACCGCGATTATCGGCGCGGTGTCTATTTTTGGCGGGTTAGCTTCTAAAAGTAATATCAATGAGCTGGCTGAGATCAGCGTCGAACAAGCCAATACCGCAAATCGCATGGAGTCCAACCTCCTGGAAATGCGGCTGCGTATGTTGCGTTATGAGGAGTTTTCGCGGCTTGGCGACGATGAGCTAACAGCAACCGCGCTCAATCAGACGCAAGAAAGCCTGGATAGTAGCCTGGTCAGATTTGAAGAGTTTCGTGATATCAATGTTGATGCCTCACAGCGTCGTTTTCCCTACTTCAAGGCCGTGATTAACGGCTTTGAAAAGCTCGTCACCCCTGGGCTGATTGATGCCATCGAAGTTGGTGATGTCGAAACGATGCGGCAAGAGAGCCAACGACTCAGCACACTCGGTGCGGAATTTTCGGACAGTGTGCGTGCGTTCGCGGGTTACGCTGAGGAGCGCGCTGCTGAAATGCAGGCGGATGCCGCAAGTAGCGTTCAGCAAACCATTATCCTGACCGCAGTGTTCTTGCTGGTGGCTATTCTGCTGACCATTGGTGCTTATGTCGGCATTCAGAAACTACTCGTGGCGCCACTGCGCCATGCTGGCAAGATCTGCGCACACATTGCCAAAGGGGATCTCACCAATCAAATTGAGGTACGTGGCCGGAACGAGATCAGCACCCTGAACCAGGCGCTTCAGGAGATGCAAGCCCGCCTCGTCGACATCATCGGCTTGTTACGCCAGAGCGGTGATCAAGTGGCGCTCAGTTCCCGTGAGATAGCCGCGGGCAGCGAGGACCTGGCGACTCGTACCGAAGAGCAGGCCTCAGCGCTGCAGGAAACGGCTACCAGCATGGAGCAGATTAACTCAACCGTTCGCCAGACCAGTGAGTCCGCTACCTCGGCCAACCAGCTCAGTGAAGAAGCGGTCGGAAAGGCGACAGAGTCTCGTGAAGCCGTTATTCGCACCTCGCAGTTGATGGAAACCATGCAAGTCAGTTCACGACGCGTGCAGGACATCATCGGCACTATCGAAGAGATCGCCTTCCAGACCAATATCCTGGCTCTGAATGCGTCAGTCGAAGCTGCCAGAGCCGGTGAGCATGGCCGCGGCTTCGCTGTGGTAGCAGGAGAGGTACGCAAGCTCGCAGGCAATTCTGCCGAAGCCTCCAAAGAGATCCGTGCCATTATTCTGGAAATCACCCAGAATATTTCTGCCGGAGCTGAACAGTCGGGTCAGACACAAGAGGAAATGGACGCCACTATGCAGGCCATTCAGAAGGTCACGACCATGATGCAGGCGATTCAGAGTGCCGTGCAAGAGCAGGAGAGTGGTATCAGCCAAGTGTCGATAGCCGTCAATCAGATGGACAGTGCAACCCAGCAAAACGTTTCTCTGGTCGAGCAGACCAGCACCGCGGCGGCGTCACTGGAAGACGAGTCTGTCCGCCTGGCAGATCTTGTCAGCACCTTCCAGCTCAGAGAAGGCGCTGCATCGTTGGCTCCCTCACTGCCTCAAAAGCAGCTGCGTACCGAGGTGCCCACTGCAGCAAGCTAACGATAATCTAATGCGGGCCAGCAGGCTCATATAACGAAAACCATTGAAGACTCAACATCAGGGTGGCCTCCGTGGAGGATCACCTTGATGTTGCCGTTATACGTTGTGTGTCATCAGTGCTTTTTGCGTGAGCCATGTGATGAGGCTATCCAGCGGTATAGGTTTGGCAAACAGGTAGCCTTGGAAAACCTCGCAGCCTAGCGACATCAAATAGTCGTGCTGTTCTCCCGTTTCGATACCTTCGGCAACCACCCTGAGATCAAGCTCCAGCGCCAAGGTAATAACGCCCTGGCAGATGGCGGCGTTCTTGTCGCTCTTGGCGGCATCCTGCACGAAGCTGCGGTCGATCTTGATCTTGTCGATGGGCAGGTCGCGCAGGTAACTCAGGCTGGAAAAACCGGTGCCGAAGTCGTCAATGGCAGTACTGACGCCCATGCTACTCAGGGCATGGAGGATATCGATGGCGCCGTCGGCATCACGCATCAAGATGCCTTCGGTCAGTTCCAGCTCCAGATGCTCAGGTGCAAGGTGCGTCTCGTTCAGTACGTTGCGCAACGTGCTGAGGAAGTTGGGACGGTGAAACTGAAGGGGCGACAGGTTGACTGCCATACGTCCTTTTAATAAGCCTTGTGCCACCAGCTGTTGAGCATCTTTGCAGGCCTGCCGCATCACCCAGCGGCTCAGCGGAATGATCTGACCAGTCTCCTCCGCAATGGGAATAAATTTCGCTGGCGAGATAAAACCCTTGGTCGGGTGGTACCAGCGAACCAGCGCTTCCAGTCCGTCGACCTCGCCTTCTCGATTAATCAGGGGCTGGTAATGCAGGTTGAGATGACCGTGCTCGATGGCTTCCTGTAGCTCACTGCGCAGGGTAACGCGCTGGCTGAGCTTTCTGTCGAGATCTTCTGTGTACACCTCGTAGGTATTACGACCTTGCTGCTTGGCTTTATACATGGCCATGTCAGCGTGCTGAAGCAGCCGCTCAGGTTCATCGAGCCCGCCGCGGTTCACGGCGATACCAATGCTGGCCGATACGTGGAGCTCGTGGCCGCTGACTCGGTGAGGCTTATTGAGTGCATCCAGCAGCCGGCCGGCCACTTCTTCGGCTTCATCGGGGTGATTCAAGTCGGGTAGCAGCAGCACGAACTCATCGCCACCCAAACGGGCGAGGGTGTCACTGACCCGCAATCCTTGCTGCAGCTTCTCTGCCACGCTGATCAAAAGCTGATCACCAACGTTGTGGCCGAGCGTATCGTTGATTGGTTTGAACTCGTCCAGGTCAACGAACAGTACGGCCAATGTTTGGCCATTGCGAGCGGCCAATTCGAGGTCATGGGCCAGACGGTCGCTGAATAGCGCTCGATTGCCAAGGCCGGTCAAAACGTCGTGGGTCGCCTGATAAGCCAGCTGGCTCTCCTGCTCCTTGCGATCGGAGATATCATTGATGATGCAGATAAAGTGGCTAACCTGTTGATTGGCATCCTTCACCGGCGACAGAAGCAGCTGGTTCCAAAAGGGGGAGCCATCGCGACGATAAGTGCGCACGGTGGTGGATAGGCTAATGCCTTGCTGGATCGCTGCTTGGATCTGCACGGTGTCCGCAGTATCCGTTTCAGCGCCGCTGAGGAGTAGCGGCGCATGGCCGACGGCTTCTTGCTCTAGGTAACCGGTAATATGCGTGAACGCAGGGTTCACATAAACTACCTGTTTCTCCTCCGTACGAACGTCAATGATCATGGCGCCGTTGCCGCTTGCCGCAAGGCTTCGTTCTAGAATGAGCAGCCGCTCCTCGGCGGCAACGCGATCGGTGATGTCCTTGGCAATACCGAAGACGCCGTTGACCTCACCATCGACCACGATGGGCACCATCGTTACTTCCAAATCTTGAGTAGCTGCCTCGTCGTGCGCAAAGCGCATAGTATAGCTGCTGGGCAGGCCGTTAACGGCGCGCTGGAAAGCGGACTCCGTTCGCTCAATATCCTGCCTGGAACAGGCTGGTTCGCAGATGACGGAGCGGAAGTGCTTTTCCAGTAGCTCGCTTTCCGAGAGTCCCACGATGGCTTCCGTCACCGGATTGAGGCTTTCGTAGGTGCCGTCACGGTTATAGGCAAATACCGCATCTGGGTTCTGGGTGAACAGGGATCGGAAGCGCTGCTCATTGAGCTGCAAAGTGGCGGCCTGTTGATCACGAAAAGCGCTTAGGGCACGGCTGATGATCAACTGATAAGAAAACACTAACCCCATTAGGCCGAAGATCACCGGCAAAGCGCCGGGCAGGCTGCTCAGCGACAGCGGACCGTCTAGTGCTGTAATCGTGAAGGTCGGCCCGCCGGGCAGCGCTACCTCGTGGGAATCAAACGCCCTCGGGATAAGCGCTCCGTGCCAACTTTTGGCGGCCAACGTGCCCCACGTTTGGTCGTTTGAGGTATAAGTGATGATGAAGCCACTTGTATCCAGGTGACGCTGCAACTGGATGATCTCGGCTAAGTCGATGGCAGCCAGCATGGTGGTCTGTCCCCGATCGAGCGTCACCGCTAGTAAACCGTGGCTGCTGCGTTCGGGATCAGGAAAATGCCAGCTGATACGCTGATGAAGTTCATTTTGTAGACGTAGCCAGCCCAGTGTCGCGGGGCCGGTCAGCTGATCCATCATCCATAGTAGGTTTGCGGGTTCGCGGCCCACTCGCCATCGTATTTGGGCGTCATCGGCTAAGTGAACGATGGCCAGCAAGCTTGGCTCGTCACGCATAAAGGTTCGCATCTCTACTTCTTGGAGCTCGCGAACGACGTTACGACCCTCGCCTCTTAACGCCATCCAGCGCTCTGTTAGGCGCTCAACCTGTTTTACTTTTGACTCAATTCGCTGCTCCATGCCATCGGCGACATTGTTTACAAGCGTATCGGCAGCGGTGAGGCGGGCGTTGTACTGTACCCAACTGCTGACCAGCCAGATCATGATACTGACTGTGACGCCTAACACACCAACGATAATGGCAGAGCGGGGCAGTGGCAGCGTCGGATAGGTGCGCTGATGGGCAATAATCAATAGAGCTGCGCCCAGCAGGAGGCAGAATAAGCTACCCATGGAGGTGAGGCCTGCCACCGAGTTGGGTGGCGTCTGGGTGATCAGTGGGTAAGCCAACGTAGTAACGCCGATGATGATCGATGCCCAGCCGATCAAACGATAACCGCGCCGGGTGCCCCCTGATGTTGGAGAAAAGAAACAACTCGTTCCCATAATCACTACCAGCAACGCAGGTACCGTGCCCAGGCGTGGCTGCCCGGTGAGCCATGAAAGCCCGTCGTCCGTTCCCGGTGCGAGAAGATCGTGGCCAAGGCTATAACCACCCAATGCGAGCATCAGGCCGCCAGCTAAACGTCGCCAGCGTGACTGGTGGCTCAGAAGGGCCAGCAGGCCGACGCTAACCACCAGCACGGCAAGGGTGCCGTCAGGGCTCAAACGCCACTGTGGGGGTAGTGGAAGGTGTGCAACGCGGTCTAGCAGCAGGCTGCTGACACTGATCAGCAAGCTGCTAGTGAGCAGAATCAAAAGCCAAGCCTGCATGGCGAGACGACGGTTACTCTGAGCCATCTGCTGTTGTTGTCCTTGGGCTATGGTGGGAGGGTAAAGCTTTGCCCCAATGGGAGGAGACGCTGGGAGGGCCTTACAGGCGGTCTTTTTGTCGGCGGTGACCAAAAATATTGCGCTGTTATACAGGAGTAAGTCTAGTGCGCAATGAGCGATAAGTATTATAAATAGGATGTTATTAACGAGCGCTGGTATTCATGTAAACAAATGTTTCAGTTAGAGGTTGAGGTGTTTTGTGCCAGATAGCCCATTCCCTATGCCACCGTCCCTGCTACTTTTACTAGCCGACGCCATCCTCATACTTCATGTGTTGTTTGTGACCTTCGTGGTACTCGGCTTATTCGCAGTATACGCGGGCTATTTTCTGAACTGGCAGTGGGTGCGCAATCGCATTTTCCGCATCGTGCATTTGTGCGCGATTGGCTATGTGGTCGTTCAAGCCTGGTTAGGTGTTGTTTGTCCGTTAACCACCTGGGAAATGGCGCTTAGAGCAGAGGTGGGCGCTGGCAACTATTCGGGGTCATTTATTCAGCACTGGCTGCATAGCTTGCTCTATTTCACGTTACCGGCGTGGGTGTTTGTGGTGGTTTATTCGCTATTCGGCAGCTTGGTGTTGGCCAGTTGGCTGGTGGTGAAGCCGCATAAGCGTGTTCGCTAACTCACTCCAGTTGACTGTTCCGGTTAGTGGAGTAGCTTTGCTTAGTGAACCCGAAAGAAATCACCGCGTTACTCAGGGAGTGTGGGGCTTTGCCATTACAAAAAAAGCGGAACCAGGTGCATTGGTTAACGGGCCAATTTTGCGACGCTGACAGTGAGTCGATGTATCGCAAGTCTATCCAGGAAAGCGTTAGGTTAGAGTTCAGCCTTTCTCTGAGTGTTGCCACCTTAGTCTTTGGTATGTTTGCGATTTCGGATTACTACTTGCTCGGTCTCACCCGAAAGTTTTACCTGCTCCTTACCATGCGCATTGTAGTGGTAAGCCTTTGCCTGCTTGTGGCCTTCATTGTCAGGTACGGGAGAGGGCGCTTTTATCGAGCTTGGTTGCACGCCTTGCCATTGTGGATATTAGCAACGGGTATCATTTTGATTATTCCCTTGCGCCCCGAAAGTCTCTCCACTCAAATCACCGCGGTGGTAGTCGCCACTATGGCGTTCTATCTTCTAATTCCCAGCCTGCTAACCGTGGTGGTTTTTGCCAGCCTCTACTTAAATATTGGCTTTTTAGTCGCTGCTGTTCTGTTTACGGAGATTGCCCCGATAACGGCGCTTCGCATCGCACTTTTGTTGATCATGGGAATCGTGGTGGGGTTCTTTGCCTTGCTGCGTTTGGAGAGTCTGCAGCGTAAGCAGTATGCGTTGCTTCACGAAGAGCGTGATCAAAATCACCAGTTGCACAACGAAATTGCGCACCGAAAAGCACTGGAAGAGCAACTGCGGATAGTCGCTGAGCGGGATGCGTTGACAAATCTCAATAATCGCGGCCATTTTATGAAATTGGCCCATGAGCTGTTACAGCACTCCCAGTCCGAAAAGATGCCGTTTAGCCTTTTTATGATTGATGTGGACCATTTCAAAAATATTAACGATACCTGGGGGCATAGCCATGGGGATTGGGTGCTGTCCAAAATCGCTAAGGTTTGCGCAGAGTCTCTGCGTCCATCGGATGTAATAGGGCGATTTGGTGGTGAAGAGTTTGTAGTGGCCCTGCCGAACACTAACCCAAACGATGCGCAAATCATCGCTGAGTGCTTGAAAAAGAAGGTCGCTGAGTTGCCGTTAAAGGAAGAAATGAGCGAGCTGAGCCCAAGTGTCACCATCGGGGTAGCTGCAACGAATAGTAATGAGGTCGATCTAGACTCTCTCATCACGCGGGCGGATAAGATGCTTTATGCTGGCAAGCGCGGCGGCAGGAACAAAGTCGTGGTGTGTCGCGATGGTATAAAAGAGGGCAAAGGCGGGGGCGCCTTTAATCTTACTCAATAGTTGATGCGCGTGTACTAAACTTCGTTCAACACCCTTTACTTGTGAGCGAACCCATGCGGCACTTATACCTAATGCGGCACGCCAAGGCCAAACAGCCCAGTGGCGATATGACCGACCACCAACGGCCGTTGCGAAAGCGGGGTAAGCGTCAGGCAGCGGCGATGGCGCCTGTGCTGCAGCGCTGGCAAGCGTTCGAAGGGGAGATTTACGTCAGTACAGCAGCTCGCACGCGGGAAACCTTCGACGAGATCGCGGTGCAACTGCCTGAACATACTCTGGTCGATCAGGTTCACTTCGATGAAGACCTTTACACTTTCGATGGCGCCGGGCTGCAGGCATGGCTCAAAGCGTTACCGGATGAAGCCGAAAGGGTGCTGGTGGTTGGGCATAACCCGGCGCTGCATGACCTGGCCCGTTGGCTCGATAAGACAGCGTCGCATTCGCTGCCCACCGGTAGCGTGCTGCATTTCACGCGGCCTGATACTGCCTGGAAAAGCGTAGGGCAGGGCGATGCCAAGCTAGTGGGGTGCCTCACCCCGGAAGCGGTCAGTTATTCACTTTTCAAGCGCCTTGCCCCCCAACCACCCAAACACAAAGGCGACACCGCCAGTCGTATCTGCGCCATGCTGGAGCACCAGTATCAGTTGATTCGGGCCTTGGAGCCTGGCGTCATCGCAGGTGTTGATCCTGAGTTTCTGCACCAGTACCGGGTCAACCTGCGCCGTAGCCGGGCAGTGGGTGAATCCGTGCGCTCCATTACCAAAGTGCCAGGCCTGAAGAAGATGCTTAAGCGGCTCAAACATCGTGCCCAGGCCACCAGTGACCTGCGTGATATTGATGTGTTTCTGGAGGATATGGCCAAGACGCCCCCGCCGCTCTCTTCGGTAGCTCGCCAGGGGTTAACGCAGTGGCTGCAGGCTAGCCAGCGGGAACGGCATCAGACGCTGTGCCAGCAGTTAAATACACCGGAGTACGCTGAAGAGCTTGAGGGCTGGCAGAGTTTTATCGCTTCCGATGATGTTGGGAAAGCGCTGTCAAAACTCACGCCAAAACGCATCAAGGCGGTACTGGATGCGCGCATCGCACGCCACGATGAGGATTTGGCGGCACTCTCATTAGACGCTCAAGACGCCGAGTTCCATGAGCTGCGCAAGGGCGTGAAGCGGATTCGCTACCTGGCTGATCTGAATCCAAAGACTCCTGAGCCGTTCCTGACTGAATTGAAGTATCGCCAGGGCCTACTCGGGGAGTATCAAGACCTGTGTTCCCGTCAAGCTTGGCTGGATGCCTTCAGCGCAAGCCCTGATAACGACCCGCAGCAACCCCAGGAGTGTGCCCAGTGGCGCGCTTCGTTAGAGAAGCCGAAGCTGGCGCTGCGCAAGAAAGTAGTGGCGTTGAAACCTCTTTCCAACGTGGCAACTTAGCGTAACGATGTACCTGAAGTGCTCACCCTTCGGGATGACGAGCGTATTCCCGCTGAACTCAATCAATCTGGCGAAGATCATTAGGTGCGTTAAGCTGAAAGCACGACTTTCTGCATAGAGAAGCTTTGCTTTCTATAGGTAAGCACTTAAGCCGCAACGTTTGAAAGCCAGACGAAATGGAGGTCAGCGATGGCTAAAAAACCGACAGGCCGTGGAAATGGCAGCAAACCCACACGCGCAAGCAGGGCGCTTGCCACCGTATCGTGTAGCACCGAAAAGCTGCTGTTGGCGGCCCTGGAGCGGGGAGGCAGTTGTCTGGAAACAGGACGTTTTCTTATCAGCTTTCGTGACGGATGGATGGAAGAGGGTATCAAGTCGTTAAAAGCCCAGAACTTTCGGGTGGCTGATGCCCGCGACTTTACCGATCAGGCCGTCAGTCTGGAAGACGCAGGGGATGCCGAAGCAATGGTGTTTCCCGAGCTAGGCGTGGCACTGGTGGGTGGTGATGCCTTGGAGCAACATGGCATGAGTGTGTTGGATAAGGTGTCAGCGGATAGTCCTATCGAAATCATTGAGCCGGAGTACTTTGCGTTTTCCGAGAGCTCTGGTTTTAAAAGCTCTGATTTTAAAAACTCTGGTTCTAAAAATTCGGAATACCTCCGCGGCTTCTTGCGGGCAGCGAGCACCATCGCGCACGACTTGGGTGTCGACCTTGATAGGGAGGACACCGGTGATGGGACTGAGTCTGATGCTCAGCAGTCGACATGGGGGCTAACTCGTTGCAGGGTGCCACAAAGCAGCTGGAGCGGTGCAGGCATTAAAGTGGCCGTGCTGGATACCGGGATGGATCTTGGCCACCTGGATTTCGCTGGACGGGAATTCGTTACCCGCTCGTTCGTCGGGGAGCCGGTGCAGGATATCAACGGGCACGGTACGCACTGTATCGGCACGGCCTGTGGCCCCCAGGCACCCAGTGGAAACAAACAGCGCTACGGGATCGCGTATGAAGCGCAGGTCTTCGTCGGCAAGGTGCTGACCAACTCGGGCAGTAGTACCGGGGCGGGCGTACTGGCTGGCTTGAACTGGGCTATCGCCAATCGGTGTGAGGTAATCTCAATGTCGCTTGGCAGCCAGAGCCCGGTGCAGGCCGCCTACACCCATGCGGGTGAAGCGGCGCTGCGTAATGGGTGCCTCATTATTGCCGCGGCGGGGAATTCTGCGACCAATACGGGCGCGCCTGCCAACTCGCCTACGGTGATGTCGGTGGCGTCCCTGGACCAGAACCTGAAGCCTTCCAGCTTTTCCAATCATGGCAAGATTGAAATTGCCGCGCCTGGGCGCGATATCTTCTCCTCATGGCCACGGCCTACTCGTCATAAGGCGATCAGTGGCACCAGCATGGCGGCGCCACACGTAGCAGGCTGCGCAGCCCTTTGGGCTCAGTCTGATGATGAATTGAGGGGAAGGAAGCTGTGGCAGCAGCTGATGGCTTCGGTGCAAGCGCTGCCATCGCCTGAATCCAGCGTGGGAGTAGGATTGGTGCAAGCGCCCTAACGTGGGCGACGCGCTGTGCAGCCACTTCTTTCAGGCCGCCCAGCGCACTCACTATGGAGATATGCCAGATGCCAGCGGTAGCGCTATGGTTGATCACTATTTCCAGCGATCAACCGATAAATGAAGTGGCCACACGCCTCAGTGAGGAAGGGCTGACCATCAAGGATATTCTTGAAGAAATCGGCTGTATAACCGGCTCGGCAGACGATGTCACGGCGGAACGGCTAAAGCATATACAAGGCGTGGTGGATATTGCGCCCGATATGCAGATTGATGTGGGGCCGCCGGGGACGGATGAGACTTGGTAAATGTAGGGGAGAAAAGATGCAGTATGCAAACGCATTTAGTCATAAAAAATGGGCCAACATTGAGCTTATATAACAAAGCGTATCAATACTCTAAACAGGGAGCATGAAAGTCGTGGATGAAGCGGAATCCTTAAGTCGAGCGATTAACGAGGAGGTGGTGCTCACTCCATACAATACTGCTTGGCCAGCTTTGTTTGAGGACGAGCGAGATAGGCTTTTGGGTTTGTTTCCTGGTGAGTTTGTGGCAATCGAACATATTGGTAGCACTGCCGTACCTGGGCTTTCTGCCAAACCGATCATTGATATCTTGGCAGGCGTCGATTCTATGCCAAACGCCGATGATTTAATGACACCGTTATGCGCTTCAAAATATACAACCTCAATGGAGTACAACGCCTTGTTGGTTGGGAGACGCTGGTTGATGCGGTGGGCCAATGGGCGCAGGACACACCATCTGCATTTAATGGTACATAACTGTCAGGAATGGAATCGGCGATTAGCGTTTCGCGATCTACTTCGTGTTGATATTGGGCTTGCACAGCAGTATGAGACGAAAAAGCGTCAGTGGGCGGCAGATTTTAAGAGTGATCGAGAAGCTTATACGGAGGCTAAAGGAGAATTTATTTGTGAAGCACTTAGCTTTGGGGGTAAGGCTTGCTGCTAGGTGGTTACTTTTGAGTAATCACTTAGTAAGCTGAGCTTGAGACAAGGGGCTATAACGTTTGCTTAATAAGGATAATGCACCAAACTTTTTATGAGAGTTGGTCATCGAACCGTTTATGTTTATTTGCGGCGAGCTTTAGTGTTTGATGTTGTCTTCGGAAAATAACTAGCCATCGACCTGCCGACTCCATGGTCCGGGTGGGTGCCAGATTTTCTGCACGAGGTCGGCGGCTGTTTTTTCTATCACAGGAGCAAGAAATTCCAACACCGCTGCGACAACCTCCGAAAATGCCTCCGGCACATGGGGTTGGCCAAGACGCTTACGAAAAGCCTGCCATTGTGGCTGCTTGCTGTCCACAAAAGCGGTAGAAAAAGGATTGGTTTCAGGGAGCTCCGTATGCCGGTTGGCAAAGGTTCTTGTTATTGCGCCAGCTAGGTCCGAGAGTGTGAAAGAGTGCTGCCGCGAGAGTGACCAAATATCGTAAAAGTCTTTCATGCGGCTGTTTAGTTCGCCCAGCTTAATCATCGCCTGAAATTTCTCAGCAATGGATGATTCTGGTGAGTAACAAAGAATTCTGTCGGTGGGGAAGTCCAGCAAGGCAGGAAACGTCTGCCAGGAAGGCAGTGGGAAAATAATGTCGCCAAAGCCAATATCCAATTGCATGGGAATTTTGGCGTTGCCGAGCAACCCTGTAAACGTCACCCTAATCCCTTGATAGTCGGCATCTTCGGTAATGGCTTCGGCTTTTAAAGTATTTGAATCAAAAGATAAACCATCATCCACAACGCCCGTGGCCAGCACATCGCTCACTTGGGCCAGAATAGCCTCTGGGCGATTGCTTGTTTGGCCCAGCATATCGATATCACGCGTCGGTCGTATATCCGGCCCCTGCATAACCCATAGCAGCAGGGCACCCTTAAGGGTAAAACTGCGTTTATGAGTCGATTGGCTAAGCCGGTAAAGAAAACGCTCCATGGCGTAGTACTGTAGTAACTCCTGAAAGGGGCGTTTTTCTTCTCGGGATTTGTTCAGCAATTTCTGGCGAACAGAGGCGGTGATGTTTTGGGCCACGATCATCCCCTTTCACTTTGCGTGGGCTTTCTTCACAGCTTGGCTTCCACATAAGGCGCCATGACCTTGGCGACGCGACAGATATTAGCGTATTCCATTATCTTCCCAGGCAGGAGGGTTTTGCGGGTGCGGTAAAGCTCCAGAGCCTCCAGCACCACATCCATGCCGATGCGATTACGGAACTTGAAGCAGTCCGCCAGGGTTTTTTCCGGGTTGTAGACCTGTAGCGTGATGCCATCTACCTCGACCTGCTCGATACCTTCGCTAAAGGCTTGGCCGGAGAATCGGTATCCGGCCACTGGGGGGTAATCCAAAATCGGCAAGCGGGCATTCCGTTCCACCGCTAAATGAACTTGGTGGGGAATTTGCGTGGTGATGCCGTGCCAATCCAGCGCCGAAATGAGGCATAGCACGGCATGAGGAAAACGGGAAGCGGTGGCCACCAAATCCGGATTTTCAATCGGCGGCAGGTCCACTAGCCTGTACAGGCCTCGGCTGAGCGGCTCGATAAGTCCTTCATCGCGGAGCCGATAGAACTGGTATCGGCTAAGGCCCCGAGCCAGTGCCTCGCTCAGGCGAAGCTGTCCGCCGTGCTGGCGGAACAGGGTTTGGAGGTGCGCCCGAGAAGATGGGGGAATGGATTCTTGGTCAGACAAACTGTCACCACTTGTTTATATCTGGTGACAGTTTGTCTGATTGCTAGTGAAGATTCAAGCTGCGTTAGTGCTAGTTGCAAGTAATTTCAGCGAGGGTTGGCAGCTTTGCGCTTCGGGTAGTTGGCGCGTTTGGTTTTAGTAGTTTTCCTTGTCTTACCCGGACGCTTCATTGCGCCACCTGCCTCACCCTGTGCGCTCTGCAAACTCTGCCTTAACTTGGCCGCGTCGCTGTGGGTGAGCAGGTCGCGTAGATCATCCAGCAACGCCTGCTGAAACGCGCCAGGGTCGTCCTGTTGTTCGGAAATCGCCCGTAGGCGCTGTTCCCAAAGGGCGGTTCGTTCAGGCGTGCTCACGGCGCTGGGCAGGGCGGTGATCAAGGCAGTGCCAAGCTTGGTGGCGCGCAGGGCTTTTTGCTGACGAACTAAGTAGCCGCGCTGTACCAGGGTTTCGATAATGCCCGCGCGGGTGGCTTCGGTGCCCAGGCCGTCGGTGTCGCGTAGGGTGCGGCGTACCTCCGGATCATCCACGTAACGGCCAATGTTCATCATGGCCTTGATCAGGCTGGCATCGGTGAATGGTTCTGGCGGGCGAGTCTCTTTCTCTTCAACGCCTGCGCTAAGTGCTTGGCAGGACTCCCCTTGGGTGAGCGGGGGCAGCGGTGGGGTTTCATCGCGGGTGGTGAAGAGTGGCTTCCAGCCGGGGTCGAGAATGCTTTGCCCGCGGGCGCGGAAGGCTTCATTCAGTAGCGTAAACTCCGCTTTGACCTCGAAAGTGCGCAGCGGGCGGTAGAACTGCGCCATCACGTTGCGCACGATTAAGCGGAACACATGGCCTTCGGTGTCAGAAAGTTGACTGAAATCTGCCGGTTTGCCGGTGGGCGCGATCGCATGGTGCGCGCCCACTTGCTTATCGTTCCACGCCTTGGAGCGCAAAGTGAAGTCTGCGCCCTTCAGCCACTGCTGAAGTTCCTGATCGTTTTGGCAGGCGCTGGTCAGGCTGCGCTGGGCTAGCTGAAGATGCTCCTCGGGCAGGTAGCGGCAATCGGAGCGGGGGTAGGTAATCAGCTTGTGGCGCTCATAGAGCCGCTGACAAATATCCAACACCATTTGCGCGGAAAGCCCATGGCGGCGGGCGGCATCTACCTGCAGCGCGGAGAGTGAGTAGGGTAGCGGCGGTGCCTGGCGTTTCTCCTGCTGATCGAGTTTGGTCAGTTGCCCTGATGCGCCGGGTAACTGTGCCGCTAGGACATCCGCGGGCGCGCGATCAATCAAGCGCCCTTGATCATCGAGAGGCTCATGCTCTTTGGGGGCCCACCAGGCGCGCAGTTGACCCTGGGCGACTTTGAGATCCACCCATAGTGGATAGAACGGGTGGGGTACAAAGTCGCGGATGGCGTTGTCGCGGCGCACGATCAGCCCCAGCACCGGGGTTTGCACGCGGCCTACGGAAAGCACGCCGTCGTGACCCGCTTGGCGGCCGGTGAGTGTCCACGCACGGGTTAGATTGATGCCATACAGCCAGTCGGCACGGGAACGCGCCTGGGCTGCTAGAAAGAGCGGCTGGTACTCAACGTTGGAGCTTAGCTTGGCAAGCGCTCGGCTAACGGCGGGCTTGTTCAGGTCGCTAATCAACAGTCGCTGTACCGGGCCGCGATACTTCATGTACTCGATCACTTCCTGCACCAACAGCTGACCCTCTCGATCCGGGTCGCCAGCGTGCACGACATCGGTGGCCTGTTTGATCAGTTTACGAATCACTGCCAGTTGGCCGCGTGCTTTAGAACGAGGCATCAATTTCCACTGGTGCGGCACAATCGGGAGGCGATCTAAACGCCACTGTTTATCGGCGGGATCGTAGGCCTCCGGCGGCGCTTGCTCTAATAAATGCCCCAGGCACCAGGTGACCGTGGTGTCACCACATACCACAGCGCCATCTTGGCGTCGGCTAGTGCCCGGTAACGCCTCGGCAATGGCTTGGGCGAGGCTGGGTTTTTCGGCAATTATCAGGCGCATGGCAGCGAAGCCTTTATCGTATCCTTTGATGACGCCTATGGTAGCAGACGCCTTCATCGTTAGTGACTGGCATTGGTGGATGGGGCAGCAAGGCAGTAGAGTGATGCGATAAGTTTTCAATGCTGTTAGTTTGTACAAAGTGTGTATAAATAATTGCTTGTAGTTAGATTGAGTTGGGTCATCGTGATGGGTTTTTAAGGGGTATAAGCATGCGCGAACAAGGTAGAGCACGGCGCTTGATGGGCTTGGGCGCACGTACTGGTGGGGCGTTGCTGAAAACCCGCTTAGGTGGCCAAGCGGATTGGCGTGCCCTGGGCGAAGCGCTGTTTGAAGGGCTTTCCGAACTGAAAGGCCCGGCCATGAAGCTTGCGCAAATCATGTCTCAATGGGATGACCTGCTGCCCCCGGATCTTGCGGAGGAGCTAGCTCGCCTGCAGCGCCAGGCCGAACCCATGCCGTGGCCGCGTATTCGTGAAGCATTGGTACTGCAGTACGGTGACATCGATCACTATTTCAGTGAGATCGAGGAGCGACCCTTTGCCAGCGCTTCCATGGGGCAGGTGCATCGGGCGACTACCCACGAAGGCGAAACGATTGTGCTCAAGGTGCAGTACCCTGGCCTTGCCGAGGTGCTGGAGAGCGATTTGATTCAGGTGCGGCGCATTATGCGGTTAGGCCGTTGGTTTAAGGTGCCACAGACGCGGTTGGATGCGCTGTTTGATGAGCTCGCTGAAAGCCTGCGTGGGGAGTTGGATTATTACGCCGAAGCTGCCGCGTTGGCCCGCTACCGTGAACGTTATCAGAACGATCCCCGGCTGGTGATTCCCGAGCCGCTACCAGCGTTTTCCGGCCAACATGTGTTGGCGATGCGCTATGTGCAAGGTACGCCGCTGCGAGAACTAGCAGACGCCGATGATGCCACCCGTCAAGGCATTGCCCAGACATTGGCAGACTGGATTACCCAGGAGCTGTTTACCTACGGCGAACTGCACGCTGACCCCCATGCGGGTAACTTCGCTGCCGACGCCCAAGGGCGACTGGTGATTTACGATTTAGGTGCCATCATCGCAGTGCCCGAGGCGCGCATTAAAGCCATGATGCAACTGCTTGATGCCACGTTAAAGCATGATCCCATGGGCATGGATGAGGCGCTGATGCAGATGGGCGGTCGCCAGGGGCAGGGCGCGCCGCTGGCGCTCTATCGCGAATCGGCGGAGTGCATCGCGCCGCTGTTCGCGCCGGGTGAACAGGATTTCAGCGATGTACGAGTGCACCGCCGTTTACGTGAGCTCACGCCGAAAGTGTGGGCGGCGATGGATCGTCTGCAGCCGCCCGCGGATACGTTGTTGCTCTCGCGCGCGCTCAATGGCCACTACTGGAATCTGGTGCGTTTAGGCGCGCGGCTGGATATGCATGAGCGTACACGACCACTGCTTGAGTGGGCGCATTAACGATAAACCGATTGCCGCTGCGATGGTGTCAGCCTTCGTGATAAACTATGTCGCCTTTAAACACAGTGGAGATGGCAATGCTGGCGGTATGGGTCGATCAGCTGCTGGGGTTTGCCTCTGGGGCACTCTCGGCAATCAGGCAGCAAGAGCATTATCCCGATTTCATGACCTGGGTGCGCGCCAAGGGCGCGGACGCCTTTGAAGGCGATGTGGCCATGGCACAGGCGCTGGCGCCGGTGTTGTGGTCACAAACCCCGCTGGAGCGGCTTAGCTTTGCCTGCGAGCCACTTGCCACGCCGGGGCGCAACGAGCCGTGCTGGTGCGACTCTGGGCGCAAATTTAAGCAGTGCTGCTACAAAGTCGAGTTTCCCACCGACATCCCCGATCAGATGATGTGGATGCTATCGCTGCGCGAGTGGAAGGGTGCCACCCTGAAAGCGGCGCTGGATAGCCAGCAGGCACCGGCGCAAGCGCTGCTGGAAGCGGGCCTTATTGCGGCTGAAAGCGGCCAGACCGGTCGCGCCATGCAGATTCTAGAGTCACTGTTTGATGGCAGCGACTGGTCACGGCTGCCCGAACAGGCTGAACCCGCGTTTGAAATCCTGCTGGATATTTATCAAGAGCGCGGTTTTACCCGCAAGCGTGCCGATCTGCTTGACGAAGTCATGGAACGTGGCCCGCTGTTCCTGCGCGGCGTCGCTCTCGAACGCCTGTGCTTGATGCACCTGGATAATGATGACTTGGATAGCGCCCGGGGTGCCTTTGTAAAAGCACAACAGGCGCTGCCCGATTCGCCTACCTTGGCTTACATCGAAGCCATGCTGCTGCTGCATGAAGGCCACGAGCAGGAAGCCAAGGAGCGCGCCAACTTCTGGTATCGCCGTCTGGTTCGTCAGGGCGAACTGGACGAAGACCAACTGGATTTCCTGGCTGCTCTTGCGGAAAACCCCGGGGCTACGCTTGCCGACCAACTGCTCAGTGCAGAAGAAGACTTGGCCACACCGCTGGTGTCGCTTCAGGCGTTGCTGGCAGCGTTGCCTACTGCGCCGAAAATCGATATTCAGGCTGACTCTGAAAGTGGTCGGTTGCTGTATAACACCAGCGCCCGCGAAGCGACGTTGTTTGCCGCTTGGCATGAGCAGTTTCAGGTGCTGGTGGATGAAGACGTGGCGCTGGGTTTCCGCGATGACCCCTGGGGCAATGCGGTTGAATGGATGTCGGCGCTGTGCGCACATCCAGAATGGCTGGATGCCCCGCAGGTGGTGCAAGATTTAACGTTGGCACTCACCAGCCGTTTTGGCAGCCTGCCGTGGATGGCACCCAGCCTGCTGGAGCCGTTGGCACTGCGTCTTTCACGCTGGATGGAACAGGCCCGCGCCGAGGGTGACGGCAACCTGTGTTGGGATGATGCTGACAATGCCATGCTACTGCGCACCGGCCTGGCGCTGGTGGTCGGTATGGAGCGTGGCGCGCGCCAGCACTCTCGCGAGCTGGCCGAAGAGCTATTGCTGATCGACCAGGAAGATAGCTTGGGGCTGCGTGAGTTGGTGTTAGATCAACTGCTGCGCGACGACCGTAACGAAGAAGCGCTGGCGCTGGCCGAAGATAATGACGACGACGGCTCGCTGGTACTTGGGCTGCTGATGGGCAAGACCTTGGCGCTCTATCGCTTAGAGCAGCGCGAAGCCGCTGAAACGGCGCTTAGTGATGTGCTTGGTCATAATCGCTATGCGCTAGAGCTGATTTGCGCCGAGAACCCGCGGCCTTCCATGCCCCACCCAGATGGCCAGGTTGACCCCGGCTCCCGGGCCGAAGCATGGCAGTACCGCACGCTGATGCGCGACCAGTGGCGCACGACGCCGGGCGCCCTGGATTGGCTTGAATCACACCGCTAGCCCAAATATTCACTCGTCTCAGTCTTCAAGCCTGTTTAAGCAGGCTTGGGGGTAGGGCACTAACTGCTTGTCGCGGTTAATCCAGATAGCAAGCACAATGGCGGGCACGCCGAGTAGAGTGGCGATGACAAAGAAGCTCGGGTAGCCCTCGGCAGTAACTACGAGCCCGCCAAAACCGCTCAAGAATTTCCCCGGTAGCGTCATCAGCGATGAGAAAAGCGCATACTGCGTCGCGGTATAAGCGCGTGAAGTGAGGCTGGAAAGAAAGGCGATAAACACCGCACTGGCCAACCCGTTGGCGAGGTTGTCGCCGATAATCGTGACGACCAACATAGGTAGTTGATTACCCACCACCGCAAGCGCCGCAAACAGCAGGTTGGTCACCATGACCAACCCCGCCCCGAAGATAAGCAGCGGGCCGATGCCGTAACGCACCACCAGCAGTCCGCCTAAAACCCCGCCAGTAATGCTCATCGCGATACCAAATATATTGGTCACGTTAGCAATTTCCGCTAGCGAAAAGCCCAAATCGATATAGAGCGGATTGGCCATAGAGGCCATGGCCAAATCGCTGATTCTAAATACTGCGATAAACACCAAAATCCATAGCGCTTTTACCCCATAGCGGCTAAAAAAGTCGGTAAAGGGGCAGACTAACGCGCCAATGCTCCAGGCGCCCATACGGCGTAAAAATTTGGGCTTACCGCGGCTGGCGCGAATGAATGCACGTACCTTGGGTTCGTGAATAAGCTGAATGGAAAGTGATGCCCGCTTGGGTTCCGGGCGCAGCAGTACGGTCAGCACGCCAATGCTCATGAGTGCTGCCATGCTGAGATAGGCAACATCCCAAGAGGCGGATGCCGCGATATACAGCGCCCCTGCGCCAGCAGCAAGCAGACCCCCGCGATAGCCAATAATATAGGTCGAGGCCATGGCTGCCTGGACGTTGTCATCCGCGGATTCGATACGGTAGGCGTCGATGGCAATATCTTGCGTCGCTGAGCCAAAGGCAACCAGCAGCGCAAAGAGGGCCACCCAGCCGAGATTGCCGACCGGGCTTAAACCGGCGAGTCCCACCAGCCCGGCAGCAATCATCCCTTGCGCTAATAGCATCCAACCGCGGCGCTGGCCGAAAGTGCGGGTCATCAACGGTAGCGCTAACCGGTCAACGACCGGGGCCCAGAAAAACTTGATCGAGTAGAGCATGCCGATCCAGGCAAAAAAGCCGATCGCCGCAACTTCCACGCCATCGCTGCGTAGCCAGGCGGAGAGCGTCGAGAACACCAACAGAAAGGGCAGGCCTGCGGAAAACCCCAGAAACAGCATGGTGATAACGGGCGCACGACAATAAATCGCCAGCGCAGCAAGCCAACTGCGCTGGGGGGTGGGGCTTAACATTAAGCGCTACTCCTGGAAAGACGTTAGCAATGGCCAAGTGGTAAACTGAGGCAGTGTTCGATTACAAAGCCGACAGCTTACCGGAGAGGAGTTTTCCATGTCGATTACGGCGCATCAGGTAGTTACCTTGCACTATGTTCTTAGCGACGTGCTCAACGATGGCAGCAAGCAGGTATTGGATGACTCCCAGGCGCGCAATAAGCCGCTGGAGTATCTTCACGGCCACGACAATATTGTGCCGGGGCTTGAAAGTGCCCTAGCGGGCCAAGCGGTGGGCGCCGTGCTAAGCGTTCAACTGATGCCTGCCGATGCCTACGGAGTGCGAAACGAGGCGTTGATCCAGGAGGTCAGCCTTGCCTCCTTTGGCAATGCGGAATTGACCCCCGGCAGCCGTTTTCAAACCGAAGGCGAAGCCGGCCCGCAAATCGTCACCGTGCTGGAAGTGGAGGGCGACCGTGTCACTGTGGATACCAACCACCCGCTTGCCGGGCGCACGCTTAACTATCAGGTAACGATTCTGGACGTACGCGACGCCACCCGCGCAGAGCTTGCCAAAGGTCACCCGTTACCGCCGGGCACTGAGCACAGCAAAGTTGAAGACCGTAAAGTTCTATAGCGTGGTTGCGCTGCTATGAACGCCCAAAAATTGACTAGTATCAATTTCCTGTTCAACCGCTTACTCCCGCCACTCGCAACTTGACCTAGGTCAGCATTCTCCCACCGATGAGTGACTAGTATGAACGCATACATCACGGCGGGAGGATTCACCATGTATTGGGATGACACAGTTGTTTTCGGTTTGGTCACCGTCGCTTTGGTTATCGCTTTTATGGTGGGTTGGGTCGGCTTCGTGATTCGCGATCATCTGCGTAAGGATGAGCGCAAAAAATAGCCGACCTGCCTTGCGTCAACGTTGTCAGGGGAGGGGGTTTACTAGCGTAGTGAGCCTCTTGTTGCCAGCCCACAGTGGGCTGGCTTTTTTATGTTTCATATTCCATATTCCATATTTCATATTCATCGTGAGTTGAAATTATATGGCCTGCGTTGAAAAGCAAAGCTAGGCGGGCTCTGGTAAAGTTCGTTGAAAGGATTAACACATCAGGAAGCTTTGCCATGAACGCAGTTGTCTTACAACGCAGCCCATGGGTTCGTGCACGTGGTCTATTAGCGTGCGTGTTAATTAGCACTAGCACCTTATTGCCCGCGTCTGCCTTTGCACAAGCATTGGATATTATCAATGGCGATGTCACCCAGAAGATCGCTTTAAGTGATTTACACGCTATATCTGATACCACTTTTACACTTTACGACCCTTACCAGGGGCGCGATGTAGAAATGCAGGGCGTAGCGTTTCAAGATTTTTTGATTGATCAGTTTGGTGAAGTACCGCCAGCGCTGCACTTCACCGCCTGGGATGACTACGAAGTGACCCTTGAAGGGTGGGACGACCCCACCTGGTATTTAATTACCTCAGAAGATGGTGCCCCGTTAACCATTCGTACACGAGGTCCCGTGCGGCTGGTAGAGCGAGACTATAGTGGCCGCGATGTCGCGAACCTGCGGGATTTCAATGACTGGATCTGGATGATTCGTAGCATAGAGGCGAAGTGGTGATATCCAAAGCCAAGCCTGCGGTGGCGCCATCCATTCAACCACGCCCTTTAGCTCGCCAGCCTCGCTATGTCACATGGCTGTCGCTGAGCGTGATGAGCTTTTTGGCGCTGATGGTGCTGATTGTTTATGAGTCGCGCTGGGTTTACCCAGAAATACAGGCCTATTTTAGCCAGACGGGCAATTTGACCGGTCAGCAACTGGCCACCCGTTCGCGGGTTTACTTACAAAATGCCCAATCCGAGCTGCTAGCCGACCAGCCTGAGCAGGAAGCTTTCGCTGCGGCTATCACCGACATTGAGCTCTCTTACGGCTTATCCGATATGCATGTTTATCGGCATCAGTATGAGTGCACGGAGCCAAGCCTGAGAATTTTAAACCGTGTATTAGCACGGTTAGAGGTGGCCGAAATTGATCGAGTCGGCGCGGTAGGCGAGTTGTTTGGGCCAATACAGTGCCTTACCCACATTGAGATGGATCAGTTAGACCAGCGTGGTGCGGCGATCAATGATTTCTCCGTAAGCACTCGCCAACATAACCAAGTACTGACGTATTCCAGCCTATTGATCTTCGTGATGGGGCTGGTGTTTTGGTGGCTTCATGAGCGCCAGTTACGGCGCACCGATCATGCAACGCAAGAGACTTTCGAGTGGATGCAGCGCGCGATGCGTGACCCACTTACTGGAATCGGCAATCGCAGTGCTTTGCATCAAGATATGTTAGCGAAACAGCACCAATCGCTGGGACTGATTCTGGTCGATATCGACTTTTTTAAACAGTACAACGATGCCTACGGGCACCCGCAAGGTGATACCCTGCTGCGCCAGCTGGCCACATTGATTGGTGAAACGCTTAATGATGAAGCGCAGCTCTACCGCTTGGGAGGCGATGAGTTTGCGGCACTAATTCGCTGTCCGGACACTGAAACGCTGAAGAGCTACTGCCATCAATTAATTGAAGGGATTCGCGCATCTGACTTTGCGCACCCCGCCCATCCAGATAAAAAAGGCGTTACCTTCAGTGTCGGTGGGAGCCGTTTTGTGGCCGATGAAGCAACCTTTGCCTACGCCTACGAAGCCGCCGATAAAGCGCTCTACCGTGTGAAAGCAGCAGGACGTGATGGCTGGCAGGTTACTGAAGACGCATAATCTCTGCATACAGGGGCGCGAGCCTCCCCAGTAGTTCATTGCGTGCGCCAAGCGTAATACCTTCCTCCTCCATCGCTGCGTCGAGATGTTCCACCACACGATTAAAATGTACGTTCGTCACTCCCATGTGCTGGTGGGCACGATCCATCGGCGGGCCTTCGTAGCGGCAGGGGCCGTCGCTGATATCGCATAGTTGGCTAGCCAGCGATTCAGCAAATAAGTCGATATTCGTGTTTGCAAAAAACACCACCACCTCGGCATCATCCGCAATCCGGTATAAGAGGTTTTCAACCACTGCGTCGATCGTAGGCTGCCCTCCCAGGCGCTCATAGAGCGTCGCTTGGTTGCGATTGTGTGCACAGCTGGCTAGAGAGAGGGCGATGGTCGTCAACATCAAAGCCATTAAATAGCGGCGCATTGTTATGTCCTTTTGGATGAGCTCTCGCAGTGAACTTAAAGCAGTGAACTTAAAGCAGTGAACTTAAAGCAGTGAACTTAAAAAGCGGCCTGGAGTGAAAGGTACCCGCCGCGCTGGGAAGGCAGGCCAGCAATGTCGCCTAAATCCAGCCAAGCGCCTGTGAGCGATAGATGCTTATTGAAGAAGTAAGCACTGTAAAGACTTTGCCAGTCATCTTCTCTCGCCGCGCTGAGGTTATCGGGTTTCTGACGATACTCAGCGCCAATAATCCAATGGGGAGTAACAAACAGCCCCACGCTACCCTCGGCTACCCACGAGCGGCCATCTTGGTTGCCACCAAAACCGAGTAGGCCTCCTTGGTTGGCATCGGTATTGCGCAGTGTTGCGTTGAACAGCACGTTGCGTCCCGCAACCGCACTAAACAGTAGTTTGCTGGCGCTGAAATAAATATCGGTACCGTGTGTTTCATCGGCACCGAGGGCGGTGGGGATGGTGCCGTCCACGAGCCGTTTGTGCTGTAACCCAACGCTCCAAATACCCCAGGGGTGATAAAGCACATCGCCCAGTAAACGTACTTTAGCGCCGTAAATATCTTGACCCAGTTCGCCGCCGAGTGTGTCTAAATCAAGCGTTTGACGCGCTATAGAGACTTCAGCTCGATCGTAAATATTCAGACTGGCGCCGGTTACCGTCAGCCGGTAATCGTCTACCCAGGCGCGGGTAGCGGCGGCGGTAACGCCTACTTCCTGCTCGCTTGCTGTGCTGGCAAGTACCGCCCAGGGAGATAAACCTCCTCCGGCTGCGCCTTCAATGGCACTCACCCCGCCGGTGCCTAAAATGCGGCTACCAGCATGGCTAGGCATGACGGCTATCGCCAGGCTAAAGATGAGGCAGGCAACAACGAGACGACAAAGTAAGGCCTTCGATAAGGTTCTGGGCGAAGCTAAATACATTGGCGCGGTGTAGCGTAACGTCATGGGGATCCCTAGTTAGGTGCTCATGGGCGATAGAGCAGGGAGGGGAAGCACCAGCGGGGCGAAATTATCCAACCAGCCGGTGAGCTCTTCAGCGGGCATCGGCTTGGCAATCCAATAGCCTTGTAGATAGTCACAGCCGAGCGTGCTAAGTAGTTCAGCACTGACGCGATTCTCAACTCCTTCTGCAACCAAACGCAGGCCTAAGCTGTGGCCCATCTCGATAGTCGAGCGGACAATGGTGAAGTCGTCCTGCTGGGTGTCGAGTGCCAGTACAAACGATTTATCGATTTTCAGCTCATCCACGGGCAGGCGTTTAATTTGTGCCAGCGAGGAGTAGCCGGTGCCGTAGTCATCAATGGCGATACGCAACCCTAGTTGGGTGAGTTCTAGCAGGGTGGCCATGGCCGCATCCACATCCTGCATTACCGCACTCTCGGTCACTTCTAAACTCAACTGGTCGGGGGTGAGCTGATAACGCTTGAGGAGATCGGCTAGGTGCGTTGCTAATTGTGGATCCATGACATCGCTGGCAGAGAGGTTAACGGCTACCGACACGTGATAGCCACGCTGCTGCCAAGCTTGGATCTGCGCACAAACGTGGGTTAGCATCCATTGACTAAGCATGCGGATATTGCCAGAGCGTTCGGCTAGTCCAATAAATTCATCGGGCGGCACAAAGCCCAGTGATGGATGACGCCAGCGCATCAGCGCTTCACACTGATGAACTAATCCCGTATGGATATCCACCTTGGGTTGATACGCCATCCAGAGTTCCCCATTACCGACGGCCTCCTGCAGGTCACGAATGAGCGTGAGCTGGCGCAAATGATGTTCATCTTGCCCTTCCAGGTAGTATTGATGCGTATGCCGATGGCGGCGTGCCATGTCTAACGCTATATCGGCACGGCGCAATAATAGCTGAGGGCTATCACCATGCTCGGGGTAGTTCGTTTCACCCGCTGAAAGCGAGGGGGTGATGGGCGATTTATCCAGGTCAATAGGTTGGCTTAGGATGCCAAACAGCTGTGTCCGCCAAGCAACACTGCTACTGGGTTGTTTGACGAGCAGTAGCAGCTCATCGCCATCCAGCCGATACGCTTTGTTCTCGGGCGCAGGCAAATGTTGCAAGCGATTGGCCAGAGTAACCAATAGATGATCCCCTAGTGCGTAGCCAAAGGTGTCATTAATATCGCGAAAATTATTGATCGCCAGGCGCAGTAGCGTGAAGGGTTCGCCCCGTTGGATTGAGAGGCTAATGTCTTCCTGGGCGCTGATGCGATTGGGTAAATCGGTAAGTAAGTCGTGGCGGGATTGATGATGAAGTATGGCCTCGCGCTGAATAATATCTTCCTGCATAGAGAGCAGCGTTGAGGCTAAAAGACCCGTTTCACTGCGCTCTTGGCCAATGGATAAGCGGGTAATACGCTCACCCTGGCCGATACGCCGCGCCGCATTGGCCAGCTCTATTAGCGGTTTGCTCATGCTTCGCGCGCTCCACATGGCCACTAATAGGGTAAACAGTAGGATTAACGCGACAATGCCGAGTAGCTGCCACTGCAGTGAGCGGTAAGCCCCCAGCAGCTCGTTGCGCGAAAGTTGCAGTAATGCATAGGTTTGATTGGTGTCATCGGCATATAACGGGCTGGCATAGGAAAAATACTCAGCATCGGGCGTCATTTGGCTAGTGGACGAATATTCCCCTTTCATGAGTTCTTCACCACTGCCGCTCATTAACTGCCGTGCTAATTGCTCATGGTGGGAGCTTGAGAGGTAGCTTATCTCGCCGTTATCACGGTAGTTAACCACGCTTATTTCTAGCCCGGTTAGCGCATTAATCTCCTCAGTCACTGTTTCATTGATTAAAAAGCCCATCCCCACCCAACCAATCAGATTAGGCGCACGCACTGGCAGCAGCGCGAACTCATACGGCTGCCCCTCGGCAATCACGACGCTAACCGCGGTGCCCTCTTGGCGAGCGCGCGCCAAGAGCTGCGGGAAAGGCATCGGGCTATTTTGTGCATGATGGCTGCTTGCCAAAATATGGCCATCAAGGCTACTTAAAAGCACCATGTCGGCCTTGGCGCGATCACCGTGATTGGCCAGCACGGAGTAGAGTGTCTCGGTATCCTGGGTGGAAACGGCGCTTTTAAAACCGAAATCATCGGCCAGGATAGCGACGTTATCTCTTAACTGTTCGCCGCGTGAGCCCAGCAATTGCTGCAATACGTTGGCGCCAACCTCTAAACGCTGGGACCCTTTGGCGAGGATGTCATTTTGCGTAGCGCGCAGAAACGCCACGCCGGTGGCAAGTTGCGAAACAATCACCACCGTTAGCAGTACTAGCATCAGGCGTGTTCGAAAGCGCATAGCAACCTCGATAAATGGCGGATCAACGTATTTTTAAGTAGTGGAAAGTGCCTAACTGGCATCTTTAAACCGCTGCTGAAGAGGAGACAGCGTTGGCTCGGGCGGTGGCAACGCATTGAGCTCTAAACGGACGTCCAACTGATCTGTGTCGGTAATCGTGCCTTCCCACCAGCGTTGTTGACTGTCATCAAGGCGAGGATGCCAAACACGCACACGGTGCTGGCCTGACGATAAAGCGGGTAGGGTCAGCGTACCGTCAGCATTCGTTATTGCCGCATAGGGCGCATCGCTGACCACTATAAAGGCCTGCATGTGGTCATGGATATTGCACCCCAACACGACAATGCCTGCCTGTTCAAAGCGGACGGGAGGCGGTGTTTCCTGAAGATAAAGATTTAAATCAAAGGTTTTGGCCGGTGAAAAGGAGTAGACGTGATGGCGTGTGGTGTCTTTATTGGGAAAGGCCACATAGCTTCCGGTAGGCACCGTTAGCACCTTGGGATGAAAAGCCGCATCGCGCTGATAAATGTTTTGTTCTTGAGGCTGATTTGCCTCAGTGTCGTAGTAAACCTCAACAACGGCGTTTTCAAGCGGTAACCCTTCAGCATTGTGTATGGTGATTTGCGCGGCGAAAGCGGCAGCGTTAAACAGGCTGCTCACCAGCAAAAACAGCAGGACAATATAGGTGCTGGTAAGCCCATAAAAAGGGCGGCGTTGCATCATTGTTGTTGGCATTGAAGGGGTGTTCCACATTGGCTGATAAAGCGTAGGACTTAATAGTGAAAGGATTATGCAAGAAAGTCATGCTTTTAGCTTAACGGTAAGCCAACTCTTGCAAAAAAGAGTAAACAATGGGGAAAGCAGCCCCAATTAGTGGCGCTCTACTAAAGCAGTGGTTAAAGTGAATACTAAGAAAACGGTGTTCGATAACTGCGGAGAAGTGATATGAGAACTCAGGATGAAGGCACCACAATGCTACAACAGCGGCGTTCACGCCGACAGGTCTTGGCTAGTCTAGGGCTTGGCGCAGCGGCACTTTATGTGGCTCCCACACTCCTTTCAACGGGGCAGGCCGAAGCCCATGAACGCGGGCGCTCTCGCCCCAGGGGACGCCACCAGCATCAGCACCAACATCATTCGGGGCGTCGCCACTCAAAGCCGAGTTTTTCACGGCCTGACCATTCAAGACCTCGCCATTCCAGATCCGACTATTCCAGACCTAGCTATTCTAGGCCTAACTATTCCAGACCTAACTATTCCAGGCCCAGCTACTCCCGACCAGATTATTCCCAGCCTGAATATTCGCGCAATGGCTATTCGCGCCCTCACCGACATGACGAACGTCCTCGTTGGGAGCGTGATGGTGTGATTGAGCTGCGTATCAGCCGCTTACTCCCACGTGGCTGGTGAAATCGATGATGACGTTTGACGCCGAGGCCGTTGATTATGCGCTCACCGGTCTGGGACCGTGCCTTCGCCTGGTGAATGCGCAACCACTGCTGCCGGTCCTTCAAGCTGCCATGCCAGGCTGGCCGCTTACCCCATGTCCGCTACAGCCAAACAAGCCAGATATTTGTGTTTGGCAGCAGGAAAAGGGCTTCTGGCAACGAGCACCTGCATTGCCGAAAGATGGTATGTGGCTTGAAACCCCGGTCAGCACGGCGTGCAGTGTTATTGCAGATATGTCAGGCGCCTTTTTACGCAAGAACCCAGACGTTATTGGCTTACACTGTGGCGCGGCGGAGATAGATGGCCAATTAATAATTTTTCCCGAGTCGCATCGAGCCGGTAAAAGTATGCTCACCTGTGCCTTTGCGGCAGCCGGTTATCGTATATTTGGCGACGATGTCGTGGCGCTGACCTCACAAGGAAAAGGTGTTTCGCTGGGGATTGCTCCGCGTTTACGTTTACCCCTTCCTAAGTCGCTTGCCCCTGAGCTCCTTGACTTTATTGGCCAGCATAAAGGGCCAAGTGATGAACGGTATGGCTATGTAGCGTTGGATGAAACGCTGTTGGCTAGTCACGGCGAGCAGTGTCCGATAAGCGCCATTGTATTGATTGATCGTGATGACGGTGTGACGAGTCCTGAGCTTACCTCGCTACAGCATGGGGAGGGGTTATGGCAGCTGTTAAAGCAGAACTTCGCTGATACGCTTTCTGACCAACAGCTCATTGATAAATTCTGGCCGATGGTGCAACGGATGCCCTGTTTCCTGCTGCGCTATTCAGATGCCTACGAAGCAGCAGCCTTTGTCGGGCGTGAGTTAAAAGCCGCGCTACATGTCCAGCCGTCGACTTACACTGCTCCTTCCCAGGCGGCGGCTATGCCTGAATTGGTAGCTCTCGAAAGAGGCGATCAGCGCTATTGGCGTGCGCGCCAAACCGCCCACGAATACCCCTTAGGCGATGAGCTGTTTGTGATTGTCGAAGAGGGCGGTGCGATTCATCGTATGAACGTTACTAGCCGAGCGGCGTGGGCGCTGTTACAGCATGAGGCACTGACGATTGAGGCGTTAAGCCAAACCTTGGTGGCTTTTTTTATGCCTGTTTCACTAGAACAAGTGCGTAAGGACATGGCCGAACTGTTGGGCCAATTCTTAGCGGTCGGCCTGATTGAAGCTGCTGAGCAGGATACTTAACTCTTTAGAGGCTAGCGCCACGTATCGCGCCAGGCATGCATGACTCGCTCTGGGTACCAGGTTTTCCCCAAGCTGCCATTATAGCGCGCTAGTGCACGGGTAAAGTCGCCATTTTCGATAGCTAAATAGTGCGCCAAAATCGTACAGCCATAGCGCAAATTACGCGGCGGGTGGGTTAAGTCGTCGATAGGTAATCCTAGCTCGTTAACCCAAAAGGGCATGATTTGCATCAAGCCGACAGCACCTGCTGATGAAATGGCATCGGCTTTGAATGCGCTTTCCACTTGGATTAAGGCTAAGACCAAATCCGGCGGCAAACCTGCGAGTCTGGCTTCTTGGTAGATACGCGTGAGCAGCGTTTGACGTTGGGCCGCATCATCAATGAAGCGCGCCAGTGGCGCATCCATTTGCATGCGCCACTGGCGGGCTGCCCACTGTTGTTGAGCCGTTTGATGCTGTTGGTTGGCCGCTTCTAGAGTCGGCCGCAGGGCCGGTGGCAGCGGCTGTGCTGCTAATGGCCCTGCAGTGCTGAGCAGCAGTACGCCCAGTGCCAGCCTAACGGTTAGCCACCGCGTGGCGCTAAACCAAACACTAGTTGCGGTGGCTGCTTTGGTGGGGTTAGCGGGACTTCTCACACAAAAAGTCGATAATTTGATCGGCGGGCACCATTGTGGCTTCGCTATCACGGCGGCCTTTGTATTCCAGTTCGCCGTTGTCTAAGCCACGGTCACCAATCACCAGACGATGGGGTACGCCCATTAATTCCAGATCGGCAAACTTAACCCCAGGGCGGGTATCACGGTCGTCTAGCAGTACGTCTAACCCGGCTGCGGTTAGCGCTTGGTAAAGACGTTCCGACTCTTCGCGAACACGTTGAGATTTGTGCGCATTCATTGGCACCAGCGCCACTTGAAAGGGCGCAATCGCATTGGGCCAGATAATCCCGGATTCGTCGTGGTTCTGCTCAATGGCGGCGGCGACCACGCGAGTCACGCCGATGCCGTAGCAACCCATCCACGGATGGCTGGTTTTGCCATTGTCACCCAGCACGTTGGCATTCATGGCCTGGGAGTATTTCTGGCCGAGCTGGAAAACGTGGCCCACTTCGATACCGCGTTTGATAGACAGCGTGCCTTGGCCATCAGGTGACGGGTCGCCTTCTACGACGTTGCGTAGATCAGCCACTTCCGGCAGGGCCACGTCGCGCTCCCAGTTAATACCGAAGTAGTGCTTGTCATCCACATTGGCACCGGCGCCAAAGTCGCTCATCAATGCCACGCTTCGGTCGATAATGACCGGCATGTTCAGACCGACCGGGCCCAGTGAGCCGGGACCGGCACCCACCGCCGCACGAATCTCTTCTTCGCTGGCCATGGTCAGCGGTGTGGCAACTTGGGGCAGGTTTTCTGCCTTAACTTCGTTCAGCTCATGATCGCCACGAATCAGCAGCGCGATCAAGCCGCCTTCAGCAGCGTGAACCATCAACGTTTTGATCGTTTTTTCAATCGGCAGTTCGAACTGCTTCACCAGGGCGGCGATCGTTTTAGTGTTGGGGGTATCGACCAAGCGCAATTCTTCGCTGGGCTCGGCACGGGCGACCTGACTGCCAAGCGGGGCAGGTAGCGCCTCGGCCTTTTCCATATTGGCCGCGTAGTCAGAGGAGTTGGAGAAGACGATATCGTCTTCGCCGGAATCCGCCAGCACGTGAAATTCGTGAGAACCGGTGCCGCCGATAGAGCCGTTGTCGGCAATCACAGGGCGAAAGTTCAGCCCTAAACGCGTGAAAATGCGCGTATAGGCATCATACATATCTTGATAGGTCTGTTTCAGCGAGGCTTCATCAAGATGGAAGGAGTAGGCATCCTTCATGATGAACTCACGTGAGCGCATTACGCCAAAGCGCGGACGAATTTCATCGCGGAATTTGGTTTGAATCTGGTAGAAGTTGACCGGCAACTGTTTGTAGCTGGCGATCTCTTTACGCACCAAATCGGTAATGACTTCTTCGTGGGTCGGGCCAACGCAGTAGTCACGATCGTGACGGTCTTTTAAACGTAACAGCTCAGGGCCGTACTGCTCCCAACGGCCAGACTCCTGCCAAAGCTCTGCCGGCTGAACGGCCGGCATCAATACTTCTTGTGCACCGGCGCGGTTCATCTCTTCGCGCACAATGGCTTCTACTTTACGCAGTGTGCGCAGGCCAAGCGGCAGCCATGTATAAAGCCCTGAGGTTAAACGGCGAATCATCCCAGCACGTAGCATTAGCTGGTGGCTAATGACTTCGGCGTCGGCCGGGGTTTCTTTCAGAGTGGCAATCAATAATTGGCTGGCGCGCATGGGTTAGAGCATTCCTTAGAGCTTAGAAAATAGCGTTTAGAAGAAAATGTGCTTGGAAGAAGCCTTACTCACCATCGGGGCTTAGCCCCATTAGCGTTGAATAGGACCATTGTACGGCCTAGCGGTTAAAGCGGCAAAATAGTGCTTATCGCCAAATCATCTATGCTTTTGGCAGGCTGTGCTAGACTACGCTGGTTTAGAGCGCGATAGTCGGCAATGAATAGCCATAAAAAAATGCTGCACGACAGCATGTTACGCCGACTATGGTTATTTTTTTGATTGAGGGAATCTTCATGCATCAAGTAGTTCGTCGCTGGTTGACAGGCGCCGTGATTGGCGTTTCCATCGTGTCATTAAGTGGTTGTGGTACATTGTTTCATCCTGAGCGAAAAGGCCAGATGAGTGGCGATATTGATCCGGTTGTCGCTATTGCCAATGGGGTAGGGTTATTGTTCTTTATCGTACCTGGGGTGATTGCCTACGCCGTGGATTTCTCTAATGGCACCATCTATCTGCCCGGCCGCAACAGCGCCTCAGTAGATGTTCACCACTTAGACGACGCTATGGATGTGGCTTCCCTGGAAAAAATACTCTCTGAGAAGGCTGGTCAGCCGGTGAGCTTAGAGAGCGAGTTAGTCATGATTGAAGAAATGGGTAGCCTCGATGAAGCGCTGGCCATGGTGCGTATGTCAGGCGTGCTGGACGAGGAAAAGCTTTCCGCGATGTAACGTTTAACGCTGCTCGCTAAAACCCAGTCCGGCTTTCTGCCGGGCTGGGTTTTTTTATGCTGAGTATATATGTTACGCATACTGGGCAGGATTGGGAACGCTGGGAAAACGCGGCGGGTATGCTTCCATGTAAGCGTGGCAAGCGCGTAAAACACGGATGTCATCAAACTTGCCGCCGGCGAGCTGGAAGCCAACCGGCAAGCCTTCATTAGTAAACCCGCAGGGTACCGATGCGGCGGGTTGCTGGCTGAGGTTGAAGGGGTAGCTGAACGGCGCCCACTCTTCCCAGTCCTGCATACCGCTACCTGGGGGCACTTCCTGATTAATTTCAAACGGACTGACTGCCACTGAGGGCGTCATCAGTAAATGATATCCTTGATTGAAGTGTTCCAGGCGTTGCGTTAATGCCGCGCGGTCGGCCAGGGCACGAAACAGCTCAACGGCTTTCCAGGGCTCCGCCTCGCGGGCATTGGCTACCATGCCGGGATCTAAAAGCGTGCGCTGATGTTGGCTCGTTTGCGACCACTGCTCTAATGAGGCGGTAAACCATAGCTTGCGAAAAGTTTCCAGTGGCGACGAAAAGCCTGGGTTTATCTCGACGATTTCAGCGCCTAACTCCTCCAGTCTCATGGCTGCTTCATACACACGCTCGGCAATTTGCGGATCTACCTTGGCGTAACCAAGATCCGCGGAGTAGCCAATCCGTAGCCCGGTTAATCCCTTGTCCAGGTCGACCCCCCAGCACTCCGGCTGGCCGCGAGTGGCGTAGGGGTCTCGATAATCGTAGCGGCCTATTACATTTAGCATGCTGACCGCGTCGCGCACGGTGCGCGTCAGTGGTCCCAGGTGTGAAAGGCTGGGCTCTTTTGCGGGCGGCCATTGAGGTGTCCAGCCGTAGGTGGGCTTGAAGCCAAATACCCCCGTAAACGCCGCAGGAATACGGATCGAGCCACCTGAATCGCCGCCCTGGTGAAGCACGCCCATATTGAGAGCTGCGGCTGCAGCGGCTCCGCCGGAGGAGCCGCCAGGGGTCAAACGGGTATTCCAGGGGTTGGTCGTGGCGCCAAAGACGCGGTTGTCGGTGACTGCTTTCCAGCCGAATTCGGGCGTATTGGTTTTGCCCAGTATCACCGCCCCTGCTTCGCGCAACATGCGGGCCGGAGGCGCATCTGTATCGCATGGCGCGTCGGAGGAGGTCAGTGACCCTTCCCGACATGGCATGCCTGCCACTTGAGTCAGGTCTTTCAGCGATACCGGCACCCCATCGATGGGGCTGAGCGGTTTACCTTGCCCCCAGCGCCTTGCCGAGGCTTTTGCCGCTGATTCGGCGCCTTCGGTATCCACGTGAACATAAGCGTTCACGTCCGGATTGAAGCGCTCAATCCGCTCAAGGGCGGCTCGGGTCGCCTCGAGGGGTGAAGCCTCACGGCTTTCGAACAAGTGAGCTAAGGTTTGGGCATCCAGGCTGCCAAGATCGGTACCGCTCATTGCATACTCCTTACGTCGGCTGGGCTTGGGAAAGGAATCTAAGGGTAGGCAAGCATTGCCTGGGGTGCAAAAGCCGCGCCATGCAGAAGCCGCAGCCGTGCAGAGTTTAATGGCTCGGCGTGGCTTCTTCGGGCGCCTGGGCGCGCAGCCAACTGATCTCCTCGGCCCATATAGCTGGCTCGATGGTTTCCAGTATCAAGGGGATACCGTCAATCCGGGCATCCTGCATGATGGTGGTAAAGGCGGGTAGCCCGATATTGCCTTTGCCCAGGCTATGATGGCGGTCCACACGGCTGGCGAATCCGCTTTTGGCATCGTTCAAATGCATGCCTCGCAGGTAGTTGAACCCCACCACTTTACCCAGCTCATCGAGCGTTGCCTGTGTGGCTTCTGCACTGCGCAGGTCATAGCCAGCGGCAAATGCATGGCAGGTATCAATACATACGCCTACCCGGGTTTTATCGTCTACATGGTCAATGATCTCGGTCAGATGCTCGAAGCGCCAGCCCAGGTTGGTGCCTTGCCCAGCGGTGTTTTCAATCACTGCCGTGACACCTTGGGTATGTGTAAGCGCCTCATTAACGGACTCGGCAATACGCTTTAAACAGTCGCTTTCGCTGATCTTGTTTAGATGGCTGCCTGGGTGGAAGTTGAGCAGCGTGAGGCCGAGCTGCTCGCAGCGCTGCATTTCATCTAAAAAGGCCTCCCGTGATTTGGCTAAGCCTTCCTGCTCCGGGTGACCCAGATTAATCAGGTAGCTGTCGTGGGGTAAAATTTGCCCAGGTGAAAAATCGTGTTTAGCACAGGCGTCACGAAAGGCTTGAATCGCGTCATCGGTGAGCGGCTTGCCTTTCCATTGGCGCTGGTTTTTGGTGAACAGCGCAAAGGCATCGGCACCGATCTCTACCGCCCGGTGAACGGCTTGGTCTGCGCCGCCAGCTGCGCTCACGTGGGCTCCCAGGTATTTCACAACGGACTCCTTGTCATTGTTTGAACGTATTCAAGTATCTGAATGGATCAATGGCTATCTAGAAAGCGCTTGAACACGGCGGGTTCGTCGGTAATCACACCGGCGACACCCCACGCCCAGCGGCTATGGAAGGCACTGGGGTCATTGGCGGTATAGCACAGAACCTGATAGCCGTCCCGTTGCATGGCGTCGACTTGGGCGCGCTTCAGGCGTGACCAGGAGGGATGCACGCTAAAGGCTTCAATGGCTTCGCACTGTGCTCGCCAAGTTTTGGGTACGCCATTGTACAGCACGCCCAGCGCCAGACGCTCCTTGCCCGCTAACTGGCGGCAGTGGGTCAGGGCCTCGGTATTGAAGGAGGAGATGATCAGCCGTTCGGAAGGCAGGGTATCCAGCATCTCAGGTAGGGCGCGCTCAACCAGCGCGATGGGATCGCGCCCTTTGTTAACCTTGATCTCCATGTTGACGCCCATCTCCAGCTCGTTAAGCAGCGCCAGCATCTCTCCCAAGCTGGGCATTTTTTCACCTGCAAAGCGATCACCAAACCAGCTGCCCGCATCCAGCGTTTGCGCTGTTGCCCAGCTCATTGAGGCCAGGCTACCGCGGCCATTTGAGCAGCGTGACACGTCGGCGTCGTGCCAGATGACCGGGGTGCCATCACCGAGCAATTGCAGATCCAGCTCTACCCAGGTGGCGCCCGCCTGATGGGCGGCGCGCACTGCGGTCAAGGTGTTTTCGGGAGCAGCGGCAGAGTAGCCGCGGTGGGCAATCAGCGAGGGAACTTGAATAGCGGGATGCGTCATGACAGCGCTCTAAGTCTTGGACGATAAAGGAGTATTGATTCTAACATGAGTGCATGACAACAGGATTTCATCGCGCCAGTGTTCAGCCGCAACCGGTGATAGCGTACTAGCTTGATTTATAGCACGCGACGCGCTTGTATAGCGGCACCTGTTGTCTTGACTATCTTGTACAAACCCAACAATGAAAGGACACCCTAATGTCTAAGCGTATCCAATTTGCCCAGACCGGCGGTTCCGAAGTGCTTGAACTGGTCGACGTGACCCCCGCTGAACCCGGCCAGGGCGAAGTGCGTATCGCCAATAAAGCCGTTGGCCTCAATTTTATTGATATCTATTTTCGTACCGGGCTTTATCCTGCCCCCGCGATGCCTTCTGGCCTTGGCACCGAAGGCGCCGGTGTAGTCGATGCTGTCGGCGCTGGCGTGACGCACTTAAGCGTCGGTGATCGCGTCGCTTATGCCCAAGGGCCTTTGGGCGCTTATGCAGAACTGCATACGTTGCCTGCGGCGAAAGTGGTTAAGCTCCCCGATTTTGTCGATTTCGAGACGGCAGCGGCCAGTATGCTCAAGGGCCTGACCGTGCAATACCTGCTGCGCCAGACCTATGAGCTGAAAGGCGGCGAAACCATTCTGTTCCATGCGGCTGCCGGTGGGGTAGGGTCGATTGCCTGCCAGTGGGCGAAGTCATTAGGCGTCAAGCTAATTGGTACTGTCAGTTCCCAGGAAAAAGCGGATCTGGCTATGGCCAATGGTGCCTGGGCGACGATCAATTACAGCGAAGAGAACGTGGTCGAGCGGGTGCGCGAGCTGACTAACGGCGAGATGTGCGATGTGGTGTATGACTCGGTAGGCAAGGATACCTGGGAGATGTCGCTGGATTGCCTGAAGACGCGCGGCTTGATGGTGAGCTTCGGCAACGCTTCTGGCCCGGTGGATGGTGTTAATATCGGCATCCTCAACCAGAAGGGCGCGCTTTACGTGACCCGCCCCAGCCTTAACGGTTACGCCGACACGCGCGAGCGTCTGGAGATGATGTGCCAGGAGTTCTTCGCCATGCTCGAGAGCGGAAAGGTCAAGATTGACATCGCCAACCGCTATCCGCTGGCAGAAGCGGGTAAGGCCCAGGACGCCCTACAGAGCCGTAAAACTACCGGCTCGACTATTCTCTTGCCCTAATTCCTACCTACATAAATACCCTACATACGCACCTACATACACACTCAGCTGACGCATTCGGCTCTCATCGCTTGCCACGTTATTGGCAAGCTGCTCAGGGCCGAATGCCACGGTCGGCTATTCAACGGGCGGTGCGTATGCAGGGACTATATCTGTGTATAGTAAACGTCTAATGTGCGTGGGGAATAGCCATGCCTGTGGCGTGGAGTGCATCAATCGTATGCTGCCGCTATCAAACGGTGGCAAGGGAGTAGGAAAAGGATGTCGGCTGAGGACATGAGTGTTGAGAGCTCAGGTGCTGAGGGCTCAGGAGTTGAGAGTCTTAATCTTGAAGCGCTAGGGCTTGAGTGGTTGGCGCTTTCGCCAAGTACGTTGGTCTTTATCGTGCTTGGCCTGACGCTGGTTGCGTTCATATGGGGGCGCTTTCGCTACGATCTAGTCGCGTTGGCGGCGTTGCTGGGATCGGTCATGCTCGGGCTAGTGCCTGCCGAGAATGCCTTTATGGGTTTCGGCCATCCGGCGGTTATTACAGTGGCCGCCGTGCTAGTACTTAGCCGGGGCTTTGAACGCTCCGGTGTGGTCGATATTATTTCCAATCAAGTGGTAAAAGTGGGTGAAAACCTGCTGCTTCAGCTATTAGTGCTGGTGGGTACCGTCGTGTTGTTATCGGGCATTATGAACAATGTGGGCGCTCTCGCACTGCTGTTACCGGTGGCGATGCGGTTGGCTCGTGAACATAATACCTCGCCCTCTTTACTGCTGATGCCGCTGGCGTTCGGGTCTCTGCTGGGCGGCCTGACAACCTTAATTGGCACGCCACCCAATATCATTATCTCTAGTTACCGGCGCGATGTGACGGGTGAAGCGTTTAGCATGTTTAGCTTTTCGCCTGTCGGGATTGCGGTGGCGCTGGTGGGGCTTGTGTTTATTGTGTTGGTGGGCTGGCGCTTGACGCCGAAGCGCAGCGGCCAAGCCTCTACCGATGAAATGTTCGATACCGCCAACTATTTGGTGGAATTGAAAGTAGGTGAAGAGTCGAAAGCCAAAGGCTTAACGTTACAGCAATTGCGCGATGAGCTGGACGAAACCATCCCCGTGTTAGCGGTCGTTCGCGATGATAACCGTCGTGCTGGCTATAACTTCCACGGCGCCTTGGAAGAGGGCGATATCCTGCTGTTGGAAGCAGGACCCGATGAACTCCAGATGCTGGAAGATAAGGTAGGGCTTAGTGCGATAGCCGAACTGGAAGAGGAGGCGGACGGCCCTGAGCACACCGCAAGCGGCGAAGAGGGCGAGAAAGCTGGCATGGGTGAAGCGAAAGATGCGGCACAGGACCGGCAGCCGGTGGATACCGAAGGCTTGCAGCTAATTGAAGCCGTGGTACGCAATGATTCCATGATGATTAACCGCAGCGTGCGCCAGTTACGCCTGAATCACCAGTTTGGCCTGCACTTGGTGGCCGTGGCCCGTGACGGTGGGCGCTTGAAGCAGCGTCTGCGTGATATCCGCTTTAAGAACGGCGATGTGTTGCTGCTGCAGGGCAGTGAGAATGAAATGTCCGACAGTCTGGCCTCCCTCGGTTGCCTGCCGTTAGCGAGCCGGGAATTGCATCTGGGGCAGCCGCGCAAGCTGGCAATGTCGATCGCCATTTTTGCCTTAGCAATTATTGCCATGCTGTTCGATCTGCTGCCTGCGGCAGTCGCCATGAGTACCGCTGCTTTGATTTCGCTACTGATTGGCGTATTGCCGTTGCGCGAAGGGTATCAAGCCATCGACGGCCCTGTGATCGTGCTGTTGGCCGCAATGATACCCGTGGGGGAGGCGCTTGAAACCAGTGGCGGCGCCGACCTGATTGCCGATGCACTGCTGCGCTTTGGCAGCGACTGGCCGGTGGTGGTCACCATGGTGGGGCTGTTCCTGCTCTCTATGCTGCTCTCGAATGTGGTCAACAACGCGGCGGCTGCGCTGCTGATGGCGCCGATTGCAGTCAGCCTGGCCAATGGGTTCGATGTCTCGCTCGATCCGTTCTTGATGGTGGTGGCCGTAAGTGCTTCCTGTGCGTTTTTAACTCCCATCGGCCATCAGTCGAATACACTGGTGCTGGGCCCTGGCGGCTATCGGTTCGGCGATTACTGGAAACTGGGGCTACCGCTTTCACTGGTAGTATTGGCTGCCGCTATCCCGCTTATTCTGCTGGTATGGCCGCTTTAAAAAACGTCTAACGGTCCGGCCTGTCGGTGTGATGGTAGCGAAGAGGGGATGAAGGCTATTAGGTTTCGAAAATTTTGCTAACCTATTACGTTCAGAAACCAAGAAAATCGAACAGGCCGGGCTTATGAACCAACAATTTCGTCAGGATGCCATTGTCGAGCTAGTTCGTCAGCACGGCTACATGAGTATCGAACAGCTCACCGACCACTTTGCGGTGACACCGCAGACCATTCGGCGGGATTTGAATACCCTGGCTGATGAAGGCCGTGTGCGCCGTGTGCATGGCGGTGTAGGCATCGAATCCAGCACGGTGAATACCGCCTACAGCACGCGCAAGACGCTTCACCTGGAAGAGAAGGAGCGCATTGCCCGCTGCTTGGCGCAACACATACCCAACCACTCATCGCTGTTCATCAACATCGGTACCAGCAATGAAGTGATTGCCCACGCGTTGCTGGAGCATCAGGGTCTCGAGATCATTACTAACAACCTGAATGTGGCGGCCATTCTTCAGCATAAAGAGGATTTTACCGTAATCATCGCCGGGGGGCAGGTGCGCTCTCGCGATGGCGGGATTATCGGCGAAGCCACCATCGACTTTATCAATCAGTTCAAGGTGGATTACGGCATCATCGGCATCAGTGGCATTGACGAGGATGGCTCACTGCTGGAATTTGACTACCAGGAAGTACGTGTCGCCCAAGCGATTATTGCCAATTCGCGGCGCATCTACCTAGCGGCAGACTACTCCAAATTTCACCGTAACCCGGTGGTGCGGCAGGGCAATCTGGACCAGTTGGATGCGCTCTTCACCGATCGCAAACCGCCGGAAGCGATCCAGCGCTTGCTGACCCAGCACGATGTAGCGCTGCATATCGCCTAGCCTAGCCTAGCCTAGCCGTCTTTGTCGCAGTTTCATCCTTGAGCATTTAGAGCGGCTGGAGTAGCCTTAAAACATAATAAAGCGAAAGCAAGTCAACAAAATCGAAAGACAATACAACAAAGCGAACTCGACATGTCCTCTTATATACTCGCCATTGATCAGGGTACCACCAGCTCGCGCGCTATTCTCTTTGACCGCGAAGGTCAGGTGGCGGCCGTCGCTCAGCAGGAATTCACCCAGCACTTCCCTCATGACGGCTGGATTGAGCACAACCCCGAAGATATCTGGGAAACGGTAGTGGCCACCTGCCGAGAAGTGATGGCCAGTGCCGAGATTACGCCAGACCAGATTGCCGGTATAGGCATTACCAACCAGCGTGAAACCACCATCCTGTGGGATCGAAAAACCGGCAAGCCGCTGTATAACGCCATTGTCTGGCAGGATCGCCGCACGTCGGATTTGTGCCAGTCGCTGCGGGATAAAGGGCATACCGAGATCGTTCAAGCCAAGACCGGCCTGCTGATTGATCCTTATTTCTCGGCGACCAAGCTTGCCTGGCTGCTGGAGAATGTCGAGAGCGCACGTGAGCGCGCCGAACGGGGGGAACTGGCCTTCGGCACCGTCGACAGCTTTCTAATCTGGCGGTTGACCGGCGGCCAGCAGCACGTCACCGATGCTACCAACGCGTCTCGAACCGCGCTGTTCAATATCCATACCCAAGAGTGGGATGACGAGCTACTGGCACTATTCGATATACCCGCCAATTTACTGCCCGAAGTGAAAGATTCCAGCGATGATTTCGGTACTACCGAGGCGCACTGGCTAGGCGCACCGCTTCCCATCGCAGGGGTAGCAGGCGACCAGCAGGCTGCGTTGGTCGGGCAGGCGTGCTTTCAGCCGGGGATGGGCAAGAGTACCTACGGTACCGGCTGCTTTATGATTGTGAACACCGGTGAGACGCCCTCGCTTTCGCGTAATCGTTTGTTGACCACGATTGGCTACCGGCTTAACGGTAAGCCGACCTATGCGATGGAAGGCAGTATTTTCGTGGCCGGGGCGACGGTGCAGTGGTTGCGCGATGGTCTGAATCTGTTTGCCGATGCCTCGGAAACCGAAGCGCTGGCTCAGAAGACCCGTAGCGGGCATAGCGTTTATCTGGTGCCCGCTTTTACCGGTTTAGGGGCGCCGCACTGGGACCCAAAAGCACGTGGCGCGATTTTTGGTTTAACCCGCGATACCGGTATTGCTGAAATAGTCGCCGCGGGGCTCCAGGCGGTGTGCTACCAAACCCGTGACCTGCAGCACTGCATGAATGACGATATGGAGGCGCCGCCGGGCAATTTACGGGTTGACGGTGGTATGGTGAAAAACAGCTGGGTGATGCAGTTTCTTGCCGATATGCTGGGCGTGCAGGTGGATCGCCCCACCATATTGGAAACCACTGCGCTGGGGGCTGCTTATTTAGCGGGTCTGCGTCTGGGCTGGTATCAAACCCTGGAAGAGATCGAACAACTGTGGCGCTGCGAGAAGAGCTTTATGCCCACCATGGAAGAAGCTACACGTGAGCAGCTTTACCAGGGTTGGTTGGATGCGGTGTCGAGAGTCCGCTCCACGCCTTAGATAATGACCTGAATTCAACTAATAAGTGCAGCCTTCCTACTTAAGCACACTATCTATTCACTCTTTCGATTCTTTATAATGCGGCGGCCAATTAAGCAATTGGCCGCCTTTCTTCGCTTTTAGCGCCCCTCATGAAAGTCTTTAACACCATTAACGCTTATTGAGCGTTTATGTAGTCGAGTTACAACCATGCCTGCGGCCAATGACGCATTGTGAGCTTTCCTGCTGTAGCCCATAGTGAGGTCATGGATCAGGAAGGTGACTCGTTATCCCGAATCACTGAACTAATCCCTGCTACAGAACGATAGCGCTTCAGTATTACCCTAGCGCTAAAGGGCGAAGGTCTTGTAACGCTTGTGACCGTTTCGCAGTTACCGAACTGGGCACTTATCCGGCCCAGCATGAGTAGCAACGTCACCATACGTCGTTAATTAAGATGGCTGCTTTTAAACCGATTGGCGGTTAGGCAGCGGATGACCATACCATGAGGTAGTACTAATGAACTGCATCGAACTGAGCCAACAAGCCAATAGCATCGCCAGCTCCTTCAGCAAGCAAGATCTCGCCAGGTTGGTTGTGGCGCTGAAGGGTAATCGTGAGTCACTGCAACATGCGGTTGAGGTTATCGACACGGTGGATAGTCGTTCAGGCTACACACTGGAAGAAGCCTGGGATGAAGTGCTCGCGGGAGACTCTCAACTTCGTATTGAAGATGAAGAGTAAAATAGAACAATTGCTTAAATAACCCTTAGCCCCCTTATTGATATAAGGGGGCTTTTTAGTTTTATCAACGATTAAGCATTGGCTACGGGTGTAAAAGGCAGCGATGTGTCCCGGTGTTGTTCAAAGTAACTGTTAAAACGTTCATCTGCATCGTCGCCAAATAATACCCGGCAGGCTTCTTTCAGACCGTTTGAATGGCGCAACTGCTCATGGGGCACAACCAGCGAGACCTTGGCACGACGGCGTAGAAAGTCTTCAAGCTGAGTGATCATTTCGTGATCGCGGGCATGCTCAAGCTCACAGCGAATGTACTCAGTGCCCTCGATTAGAATTTCACCCTGGGCAGGATCCTGGCGGATTTTCTCCAACATCTGAATAGCCTGGTCGGCATAACGTCGCCAGAGCCGTGTGGAGAGCAGCTCAGATGAGGTCTGGGCGGTCATGGCATCCAGGTTCATGCGCTTGGCCTGATCCATAAACTGCTGCTTGACGGGGTTGGGTGGTTCGCCGTACCAGTGGAATTTAGGGTCTGTGAGGGTAACGCCCAACTGGCTGATCTCTTCGGCAATTTCATCCCCCACATTCAAGCAATCGGTCAGTTTGCCGCCAAAGATACTGATATGTGCACTTTCGGCATTGGTATCGACTACATGCTTGCGTGATAGCTGCAGGAAGTCGCGATCGTTGCCTTGATCATCCTTGATCGCTAACGGCCGTACGCCGCAGCGGGTAGAAATAATATCGTCTTGGCTCAATGGCTTGGTCAGGGTCAGACGCTTGTTGATATTTTCCAGCACAAAGGCGATATCGTCAGCGGTAACCTCCACCTCCGGGTGCTCCATATGGGTATCGGTCGTCCCGATGCAGGTACGGTTTCCCATGGGAATGACAAAGAATAATCTGCCATCGTCAGCAAAAAACGCCAGCACCCGCTGGGAATCCGTTAATTGCGGAACGATGAGGTGAATACCTTTGGAGTAGAGGTGGTGGTGAGTGGTTTTTTGGCCGGTCAGCTCATTATGCTGATCCACCCACGGGCCGGCCGCATTGATGAGTACCTTGGCGCGTATATCGAAGGTGCTGCCATCCATCACGTTGCGTGCCTTGGTCACCCATAGGCCATCCTGGCGCTCGGCGCCAAGTGATTCGACGTAGTTGGCGGCAATCGCCCCATAGTTAAGCGCTTGGCGAACAAAGTTGAAGACAAATCGAGCGTCATTATCGTGCAGGTAGGCGTCGGAATATTCGAAACCGCCAACGGCCCCCTCAATATCGATGATGGGCTCTTCCTGCTTGATTTTATTCGGCGAGAGCAGGCGCGGCAGTTTGGTGAAGCCGTTGCCCATCAGCCAGTAAAGCCAGGTGCCCGCCCACAGGTAGCGTGGAGAGTGGCGGAAGCCTTTTGAAATTGTGGTCAGGAAACGGATCTCCTGCACCGTGGAAGGGTAACTCTTGATCAGGTGATTGCGGCTTTTGCATAGTTTGCGAACCAGTGCAAAATCCTTGCTTTCCATGTATTTGATGCCTCCCCATACCAGGTTGGAGGAGTGCATGCTGGTACTGCCGGCGAAGTCACCGCGGTCAATTAGTGCAACTTTTGCGCCTTTACCCGCCAGCGCTGCTGCGGTGGCCGCGCCATTGATGCCGCCGCCGATAATCAGAGCATCAAAGGTTTCGTTAGGTAACTTTTCAATGTTTCTATTTCGCAGTTTCATAGCGGATCCAATTAACCAATCAATAGCCCGGTTGCAGTGGGTGTTCTCTCTTTTGCTCTGGCATACCGCCAATGAAACCCTTGGCAGGGCGGGCGACTGCCCGCCCTGCAAGCTTTGACGCGTAGTTTTCCTAAACTTAGTTATTAAGCTTAGTTATTCTTGGCGCGTACCGGCGGCCATCCAGGCTTCCATCATTTCATCGTAAGGAACGGTGGTGCCTTGCGGCATTTCGTTATCCAGCTTGGCTTTCGGGGCGCCTTCCTGATCCAGCCAGACCTGTGGGTCCTGCTCTTCGTTAAGTACAGGCGCGTAGCTGTCGAAGACGTTAGCGCGGGCCAAACGGTTCATGGTGCTGTCCAGGTCTGCTGCTAGCTTGTCGAGACCTTCCTGGGGTGTGACTTCACCACTCATGACCGGTGCAAGGTTCTGCCACCACAGTGGTGCCATGCGCGGATAGTCAGGTACGTTCGTACCGGTCGGTGTCCAGTTGGACTCGTTGGGGCTGCGGTAGAACTCCACCAGGCCACCCAGCTTGGGTGCCATTTCGGTCATCTGCTCAGAGAAAATGTCAGACTCACGAATCGGCGTTAAACCATGCATGAGTTTTTCCAGCGAGGTGGTTTTTGCCACGGTGAACTGGGCAAACAGCCAGGCGGCGGTGCGGCGGTCTTCGGGCGTTGAGTCAAAGAATGTCCATGCTCCTACGTCCTGGTAGCCAACCTTCATACCCTCTTCCCAGTATGGGCCGGTGGGGGAAGGAGCCATGCGCCACAGCGGGTTGCCTTCATCATCGGTCACGGCAACGGAGGGGTCGGTCATGTCAGCTGTGAACGCGGTGTACCAGAAAATTTGCTGGGCAATATGGCCTTGCGCGGGCACGGGGCCTGCTTCACCAAAGGTCATGCCCTGCGCTTCTTCAGGCGCGTAATCGCGTAGCCAGTCGACGGCTTTCTGCATCGCAAACACGGAGGCCGGTGAGTTGGTAGCACCGCCACGGCTAACGTTGGCGCCTACCGGCTGGCTATCTTCATTGACGCGGATACCCCAGTCATCCACCGGGTTGCCGAAGGGAACCCCTTGGCTGCCCATGCCCGCCATGGAGAGCCAGGAGTCGTGGAAACGCCAACCTAGTGACGGATCACGACGACCGTAATCCATGTGACCGTAAATCTTGGTGCCGTCTATCTCGCCGACATGCTCGGTGAAGAACTCGGCGATATCTTCGTAAGCGGTCCAGTTGGTTGGTACGCCGAGCTCGTAGCCGTAGATTTCCTTAAACTGGGCCATCAGGTCGGGGTCAGTGAACCAATCATGGCGGAACCAGTAAAGGTTGGCGAACTGCTGAGTCGGTAGTTGGTAGATGCTGCCATCTGGGCCGGTACCGTATTGCAGGCCGATGAAGTCATCCAGGTCTAGCGTGGGCAGGGTGTAGTCGGCCCACTCGTTCTCCATCGCTTCAGAGAGGTTGATGGTGGTGCCGTAGCGGATATGCGTGCCAATGGAGTCGGTATCATTGACGAAACCGTCATAGATGCTGTTGCCCGACTGCATCTGGTTCTGCATGGTATCTACGACATCGCCTTCACCAATGATGTTGTGGGTCAGATTGATACCGGTCAGCTCACTAAAGGCTTCCGCTAACACTTCGCTTTCATAAACGTGAGTAGTGAGGCCTTCCGCCACGGTTTGAATGTCCATGTCACGGAAAGGCTCGGCAGCCTTGGCAAACCACATCAGTTCTTCGATCTGCTCTTCACGGCTTAGCGTAGAGTTCTGGAAGTGCTCATCGACCAAGCGTTCAGCAATGGCGCGGGCATCCTCTTCCTGCGCTGACAGCGTACCCGATGCCAGCAGCAAGCTGGCGGCGAGGGTTGTCAGTTTGAACTTAGTCCGTTTGGATTTATTGTCGTGCTTTTGCATGGTGACCTCGTTTTGTTGTGTTCTTCCTTGATGGCTTGGCCGTCCTTGATACCGAATAAACGCTGAATTGCTTTTTCAACAACTTGTTAAGGGCTATCTCAAGAAGCTGTCTCAAGGGCTAGCCCCAGCGCATTAAAACCAGTAGCCATACGGCTGATACTGCTAGTGCAATCCAAATAGATAGTGAGGTGAAACCGATCACTCCCAGGTGGATAAAGGCCGCCGAGAGCAGGCCGATAAATAGCCGGTCTCCGCGAGTGGTGGCAATGGGTAAAAACCCTTTGCGCTCTATGGTGGGCGACAAAATCTCCCAGATTGTCATCCCCGCCAACATGGCAGCGATCGATGAAAAGAATATGGCGGTGGGTACTGTCCATACCATCCAAGACATAGCGAGATCTCCTCAGGTACGGCCCAGGGCAAAGCCCTTGGCAATATGGTTACGGACGAAATAGACCACCAGAATGCCGGGAATAATGGTCAGTACACCGGCGGCGGCCAGGGTGCCCCAGTCAATTCCCGATGCTGTCGAGGTGCGCGTCATGATCATGCCGATGGGCTGGGCGTCGGTGGCGGTCAATGTCCGGGCCAGCAGCAGTTCTACCCAAGAGAACATGAACAGGAAGAACAGCGTGACGCCAATGCCGGAGCGGATCATGGGGATAAAGATCTTGACGAAAAAGCGTGGAAAGCTATAGCCGTCGATATAAGCGGTTTCGTCGATCTCTTTAGGCACGCTGCTCATAAAGCCTTCCAAAATCCAGATGGCCAGCGGGATGTTGAACAGGCAGTGAGCCAGCGCGACAGCAATATGGGTGTCGAACAGACCAACTGAGTAGTAGAGCTGGAAGTAGGGCAGCAGGAAGACGGCGGGGGGAGCCATCAAGTTGGTCAGCAGCCAGAAGAACAGGTGCTTGTCGCCAATAAAGGTGTAGCGGCTAAAGGCGTAGGCGGCGGGTAGCGCGACGCAGATGGTGATGAGCATATTCATCGCCACATAGAGCATCGAGTTGACGTAACCCATGTACCAGCTTGAGTTGGTGAAGATGCCGATATAGTTATCAAAGGTAAGGTTCTGGGGCCATAGCGTCATAGAACCAAGGATTTCGCTATTGGTCTGGAGCGACATATTGATCAGCCAGTAAATGGGCAGAATCATCAGCGCCAGATAAAGGCCAAGCAGGATACGCGAGCGCCAATGCGCCCGAGCAGTGCGGTTACGCCGCTTGGCAGATGAAACTTTGCTAAAAATCGTGTTGTACTTTTCACCGCGCTGGGTGTTTTCGAGTTGGTAGCTCATGTTAAGCACCTCCATGCGGGGGCTTGTCTTTCTGCATGTGCATGATGGTGGTGTAGAACACCCAGCTCACCAGCAGGATTACGAGGAAGTAGATCAGCGAGAACGCGGCAGAAGGGCCCAGGTCCTGCTGGCCGATCGCCATGGTGGCCAGCGACTGGCTCAGGAAGGTGGTCGAGCTGCCAGGGCCGCCGCCGGTCAACACGAAGGGCTCGGCGTAGATCATGAACGAGTGCATGAAGCGCAGCAGGACGGCAATAACGAGCACATTGGTGAGCTTGGGCAACTGGATATAGCGAAACACTGCCCACTTGGAGGCACGGTCGATACGTGCAGCCTGATAGTAGGCTTCAGGAATCGAGCGCAGGCCGCTGTAGCAAAGCATGGCGACCAGCGGGGTCCAGTGCCATACATCCATCAGCACGATGGTTACCCAGGCATCGCTGGCGTCACCGGTGATATTGTAGCTGATGCCCAGTTCGCGCAGCCCCCAGCCCATTAAGCCAATATCGCCACGGGTAAAGATTTGCCAGATGCTGCCCACGACGTTCCAAGGGATCAGCAATGGCAGGGTAATTAATATCAACACCGCCGAGGCCTGCCAGCCCCGTTTAGGCATGATCAGGGCAATCCCTATTCCCAGCGGAATCTGGATAGCCAGAATAATTAATGAGAACGAAATCTGGCGCAGAAACGCCGCTTGTAGCGCCTCATCGTTAAGCATGGTTTTAAACCACTCGGTGCCAGTGAAAAAGCTGGCGTTAGGGCCGAGCACATCCTGCACTGAGTAGTTGACGACGGTCATCAGTGGAATGATGGCGGAGAACGCCACCAATACCAGCATGGGAAGCACCAGCAGCCACGCTTTGTTGTTGGGTACCTTGTTATTCATGGCCGGTCTCCACGAGGTATTCATCGATATAGAGGGCGAGTTTTGCTGTATCAAACTCAGCAAACGCCGCTTCTCCCACGGGTGAGTGCCCTTCGGGAAGGCGTGCCTTGAAGGTTTGTCCGTTGAGCTTATAGGTCAGCAGGGAGTAAGTGCCGAGATCCTGCACACTGATGACCTCGACGGGCACGCTTTCAGCGCTTGGGCTTGCGCTAATGTCAATAAACTCGGGACGGATACCCAGCTTGATGTTGTTACTGCTGGCACGCGCAATGGCACGTTTGATCGGTTCACTGACCGGTAGTGATTGGTGGCCGAACATGGCCTGTTCATCTTGATACTCGACGGCCATGAAATTCATGCCGGGACTACCGATGAAATAGCCTACAAAGGTGTGGGCCGGGCGTTCAAACAGCTCTCGGGGCGTACCGAACTGCACCACTTGGCCGTCATACATCACGGCTATTTTGTCGGCGAAGGTCGACGCCTCCAACTGGTCGTGAGTGACGTAGATCATGGTGATATTAAAGCGCTCGTGAATCTCTTTGAGCTTGCGGCGCAGTTTCCACTTTAATTGGGGGTCGATCACGGTGAGAGGTTCATCAAATAGAATCGCTGTCACATCATCGCGCACCAGCCCACGCCCCATGGAGACCTTCTGCTTCTCGTCGGCGGTCAGGTTTTTGGCCTTGCGATCCAGCAGCGGTGTCAGTTCAAGAATGTCGGCGACTTCGAGTACCTTGGGTTTTACCCGGTACTCAGGGGTATTCATATTGCGCAGGGGAAAAGCGAGATTGTCGAACACCGTCATGGTGTCGTAGATCACAGGGAACTGAAAAACCTGGGCAATATTGCGCTCTTCGGGGGGGAGTTCGTTAACTCGCTGACCGTCAAAAAGGACGTCACCCTCTGAGGGTTCAAGCAGGCCGGAAATGATATTGAGCAGCGTCGATTTACCGCAACCCGATGGCCCCAAGAGCGCATAGGCACCGCCTTGATGCCACACGTGATCCATCTGCCGAATAGCGTAATCCGCTGCACCCTTGGGCGTTTTTTCATAGGAGTGCGCCAGACCCTTTAAAGTGATCTCAGCCATGGGCAGCTCCTCCTTGACTTACAGGAATATGAACCGTGTGTCCCTGTTTGTCGAAGGCGTAAAGTTGATGGGTGGGGAAGTAAACCTTCAGGGGTTCATTAACACTAAACTGGTGGATGCCTGCTAAGTGCAGCACTAAGGGGAAGCGCTCGTGGTGAACATGCAGGAAGGTTTCAGAACCGCTGATTTCAGCTACATCCACATGGACATCCAGCGCTAGGTCATCGGCTCGTTGTGGTTGCAGGGTGAGGTGTGAAGCACGGACACCAAAATCATAGTCACCCGGCTCTAAGCGCTTTAGCTTGTCATCGCAGGGAAAGTGTAACGTTTGATCGAAAGTGATTTCGGTATCGGTAAGCTGACCGGGAACAATGTTAATTGGCGGCTCGGAGAACATCTCGGCGCTGAAGCGGCCGTTTGGCTCCCGGTAAACCTGTTCGGTAGGGCCATACTGAAGCAATCTGCCTTCATGCAGTACCGCGGTGTTTCCACCCAGCGCCAGCGCCTCATTGGGCTCGGTGGTGGCATACACCGCGATGCAGTTGCGTGCTTTGAAGAGATCACGCAGCTCATCGCGCAGCTCTTCGCGGAGCTTGTAATCCAGGTTGACCAGCGGTTCATCAAACAGAATTAAGTCGGCATCTTTGATCAAGGCCCGCCCCATGGCGGTGCGCTGCTGTTGGCCGCCGGAAAGCTCTTGCGGGTAGCGGTTAAGCAGGTGCTCGATATGCAGCATTTCAGCAATTTCGCCTACTCGCTTCTCAATGTCTCTTTTCGGGTGTTTGGCCAGTTTCAGTGGCGACGCAATGTTGTCGTAAACGGTGAGGCTGGGATAGTTGATAAACTGCTGGTACACCATGGAGACGTTGCGCTTGCGCACGGAAACGTTAGTGACGTTCTTGCCATCCATGATGATCTTTCCGCGGGTAGGGGGCTCAAGCCCCGCCATAAGACGCATTAGAGTGGTTTTTCCGGCCAGCGTCCGCCCTAGCAGCACATTGAATGAGCCTGGCTCAAGCGCTAGGTCTATTCCACTGATATGAGGCACACCGTTAACGATGTGATCGATATTTTGCAAATGTAAGGACATGCCGATCTCGCTAGCGTCATTGTTATTGGAGCATGCTATTAGAAAGGCGACAAAATAGGTGAGGCCGCTTTCGTTTACGAAAGGCTAGTTGATCACTTGCGAACTTGCAACGCGTTTTTGGGCGATAGGACTAGGCATTTAGGCGTAGAAAGCGAACACAAAAAAGCCGACTACTGTCGCGCAGTAGTCGGCTATCCCTATCAGTAACTTACTGAACAATAAGTGGTTACTTAACGTTTTCTTCTTCCTGCTGTGGTGCAGATGTTGTTTTGCCGTTGTGATCGATCAGCGTGGACTTGTTCTTGGCAAATGCGTCGTAGGCAAAATCATCCACGGTGAGCATTTCCAGAACCTCGGCCTCAAAGGTGCGCATGAAGTCGGCATCTTCTTCATTGATCAGACCTTTTTCCAGACCGGCCTCTACACGTGCCTCTGGATGCAGCGCCGTTTGCGGGAGTTCGCCTTTGGCATATGCCTTGTTCAATGTGCGGTAGATCGCTTCGGCGCGGTCATAATCGACCAACAAAGCGTTGTAGCGCGCCAGCGGGTTGCGCTGTTCGCCGTCGTCTGTATCCCAGGTATTTTCCAGCAGCTTCGTGCGTAGGGCGCTGTGGGTGGAGATTCGCTTGGCGATGTCCCGCGCCAGGTCGTCGTGAGGCTTGTTCCAGCGGCGGCCGGTCGGCATCACTACGGCGTTGAGGGTTTTACCCAGGGCGCGGTTGGGTAGATTATCGAAAATCTCCACAAACGCCTGTTCTGCACGCTGAAGCAGGAAACGACAGCTGTAATGCAGTAGTGCTTCCTCACCTTCTACTTTACTGCCCGCTTGCCACTGCTTGAGCACCATCGAAGTTAGGTAAAGATTAGACAGCACATCTCCCAGCCGCGCAGAGATCATTTCGCGTTTCTTGAGCGCTGAACCCAGGCTTGCCATGGCGGCGTCGGCGCACAGGCCAAAGCCAGCGGAGAGACGGGCAATATCCTGAGCATAGACGGTGGCGGGGCCATCGAAGGGCACGCTGGCTTTGCCGATGCCAAAGCCCAAAGTAAAGGCGCGGGCCGCGTTACCAAAGATTAAGCCCGCGTGGCCGAAGAAGGCTTTATCAAACGCCTGCATATCATTGGCGTCTTTCGCCGCCAGCTCGTCCAGCACGTAGGGATGGCAGCGGATAGCACCCTGACCAAAGATCATCAGGTTGCGGGTCATGATGTTGGCGCCTTCCACGGTAATCGCCACTGGGTTGGCGCTGTAGCCGATACCGAGGTAGTTACGTGGGCCAAGGGTCACCGCCTTGCCGCCGTGAACGTCCATGGCGTCGCTAAGCAGCACGCGCTGGAACTCGGTCAGCTGGCTTTTCAGGATGGCCGAGGGCACCGCAGGCTTTTCGCCATGGTCGATCATGTTGGCAGTTTGATACACGGTGGCCTGGGAGATATAGGCAAGCGCCGCCATGCGAGCAAGGGGCTCTTGCACACCTTCCATTTCGGCCACCGGCACGTTGAACTGGCGACGTACGCGAGTGAAGCCGCCGCTCCAACCCAAGGCGTAGCGTGCGGTACCAGTAGCGCCGGAGGGTAGCGTGATGCAGCGGCCGATCGAGAGACACTCGACCAGCATCCGCCAGCCTTGGCCGATCATGTCCGGGCCACCAATGATCGTGTCTAGCGGTACAAAAACATCGTTACCGATAATAGGGCCATTCATAAACGGGCTGCCGATGGGGTGGTGACGGCGGCCAATTTCCATACCGGCGGTATCACGAGGGATCAGCGCGAGGGTAATGCCGCGATCCTCTTCGTCACCCAGCAGTTTTTCCGGGTCAAAAAGACGGAAGGCAAGACCGACCACAGTGGCGATAGGCGCCAGTGTGATCCAGCGTTTTTCGAAGTTAAGGCGCAGGCCAAGTACTTCTTCGCCGTTGATGGTTTGCTTACACACCACGCCGGTATCGGGAAGTGAGGTGGCGTCAGAACCTGCCCGCGGGCCGGTGAGGCCAAAGCAGGGAATTTCACGTCCATCGGAAAGGCGCGGTAGGTAGTGATCTTTCTGCTCTTGGGTGCCGTATTTCAGCAGCAGCTCGCCAGGGCCGAGAGAGTTGGGTACGCCCACGGTAACCATTAGGGTTTCGTTGGCCGAGAGTTTTTGCAGCACCATCGACTGGGCTTTGGCAGAGAAGCCCAGGCCGCCGTACTCCTTCGGAATGATCATGCCGAAGAAGCCCTCTTTTTTCAGGTAGTCCCAAAGCTGCTGGGGCAGGTCGGCGCGCTCTTGGGCGATATCCCAGGCGTTACACATGCCAGCGGCTTTGGCACACTGATTGGCTAAGAAGGCTTTTTCATCGTCGCGCAGGCCTTCGTCTTTAAAGGCGAGCAGCTTTTCCCACTGGGGTTTGCCCGAAAATAGCTCACCGTCCCAAGAGACGCTGCCTGCTTCCAGGGCCGTGCGCTCGGTGGCGGATACTTTGGGCGCCACTTTTTTAAAGGTGGCGAATAGGCGCGGCGTCAGCCATTTGCGACGCAAGACGGGCAGGCCTGCCACGGCGACAGCGGCGGCGCCAATCAATAGCAGAACGCCGATCACTTCAGCGTCTAACAGCAGGCCGACAAGGCCCAATACGCCAAGTACCACAAGCGCCGCGGGGGCGCCTGCTTCGCGACGCATGACCACGAGCAGGCCACCAATGGCGAGCACGATAAGGAGTAGGGTGAGCATAGTAGTTCTCTCTGTTTCAGGCCTATAACGACAGCCTGCTGTTGTTAATGAGCGCGTTAATCGAACACTTGTTTGAATATTGGCAGATAGGCGCGGTTTTATGCAAGCCTTTAGGTATGTTTACACCCGGATGCCTTGTTAGATATAAAAAAATGCCATGGCGTGAAGCCATGGCATGTTGAGAGGCGAACAGAGGGAATGTTCAGGCGCGTTTGGCAGGCGCGCCGTTGGCGACGTAGTAGTCCACACTCGACCGGGGCAGCGGCTCGTTACCCTTGATGCGGTCGGCGATCTTTTCCGCCAGCATGATGGTGGGGGCATTCAGGTTGCCGGTAGGAATCACCGGGAACAGTGAGGCATCTACGACGCGAAGGCCTTCAATACCATGCACGCGCCCCTGGCCGTCGGTAACGGCCATCTCGCCTTCGCCCATGCGGCAACTGCCGCAGGGGTGATAGGCGGTTTCGGCATGCTGTTTGACGAAGGCGTCGAGTTCGGCGTCGGACTGTACGTCTGGCCCCGGCGCTATTTCACGACCGCGGTACTTCTCAAAGGCTGGCTGGGCGATGATATCGCGAGTCAGGCGGATCGCATCACGGAACTCTTGCCAGTCTTTCTCTTTGGCCATGTAGTTAAACAGGATGCTGGGCGCCGCGTGTGGATCTTTTGACGTCAGGCGGATACGACCGCGACTTTCAGAGCGCATCGAGCCGACGTGGGCCTGGAAACCGTGGGCCTGCACCGCGCTCTTGCCGTTGTAGCTGATGGCGATGGGAAGGAAGTGGTACTGAAGATTGGGCCACTCCTCTTCATCCCGGCTGCGGATAAAGCCACAGGATTCAAACTGGTTGCTGGCGCCAACGCCGGTGCCATTGAACAGCCATTCGGCACCGATCTTGGGCTGGTTGTACCACTTCAAGGCTGGGTAGAGCGAGATGGGTTCTTTGCACTCGTACTGAATGTACATTTCCAGGTGGTCCTGGAGGTTTTCACCCACGCCGGGCAGGGCGTGAACCGTCTCGATATTAAGTTCGTTCAGCAGTTCTGGATTGCCAATGCCTGAGCGCTGCAAAATCTGCGGCGAGGCGATAGCGCCACCGCATAGCAACACTTCGCGGCGTACGTAGGCCTGGTGTTTTTCGCCTTTTTGTTCATAGCGAACACCAACGGCGCGTTTACCTTCAAACTCAATCACATCGGTAACGGCATGTGTTTCGATAGTAAGGTTATGGCGCTTCTTGGCGGTGTCCAGGTAGCCCCGGGCCGTGGAGGCGCGGCGGCCTTTGGGCGTTACAAAACGGTCCATGGGGCCGAAGCCCTCTTGCTGGTAGCCGTTGACGTCTTCAGTCTCTGGGTAGCCTGCCTGTTTACCAGCTTCAATAAAGGTGCGATAGAGCGGGTTGTTAGTGGACTTTGGCGTGGTCACGCTGACCGGGCCATCGCCGCCGTGATAGCTATTGGCGCCAGTGTCGCGGGTTTCGCACTTTTTGAAGTAGGGCAGGCAGCTTAAGTAGTCCCAGTCTTCGAGGCCGGGCTGCTTGGCCCAGTTGTCGTAATCAAGCGCATTGCCGCGGATATAGCACATACCATTAATTAGCGAGGAGCCGCCCAGGCCTTTGCCGCGGCCACACTCCATACGGCGACCATCCATATACGGCTCGGGGTCGGTTTCAAACGCCCAGTTGTAGCGCTTGCCCTGTAGCGGAAATGCCAGGGCAGCGGGCATTTGGGTGCGGAAATCGAAGCGATAATCCGGCCCGCCCGCTTCTAACAGCAGTACGCTGACGCTGCTGTCTTCGGTGAGGCGGGTAGCGAGCACGTTGCCCGCTGAGCCTGCGCCGATAATGATGTAATCAAATTCGCGTGGTTGAGACATAGTGAATTACCGAGGCTGAAGATGGGGCGGGGCTTCCTGGCGGTAGCTTTACGCGAGGGCGCTGTGAACCCATCCCTGGGCGCTACTTTTCCCATCCATGGGAAAAGACCCTCGCTACAAGCCACCCCCAGCGCCCTGGTCAGTTAGTGCGCAAAAAATGGTGCTTTGATTTAAAAAACTGACTCAAAAGGCCCCATCTCGATTTGAACTGACTTGGTTTGGGTATAGTGATTAAGCGTCTCGATACCATTCTCACGACCAATACCCGACTCTTTGTAACCGCCTACCGGCATCTCGGAGGGAGACTCGCCCCAGGTGTTGATCCAGCAGATACCCGCTTCCAACTGGTGAATGACACGGTGGGCGCGGTTCAAACTTTCGCTGAAGACACCGGCGGCAAGGCCATAGGTGGTGTCGTTGGCACGGCGAATGACTTCTGCTTCGTCATCAAAGGCGAGTACCGACATTACTGGGCCGAAGATCTCTTCACGCACGATGCGCATTTCGTCGGTACAGTCGGTGAACACGGTAGGCGCTGCCCAGGCGCCATCGGCAAAGCTGCCAGTGTTCCAATCGTCGCCGCCTACGAGCAGGCGAGCGCCTTGCTCCTTGCCCAGAGCAATATACGAAAGCACTTTCTCTTGATGTTCAAAGCTAACCAGCGGGCCGAAGTTGACGCTGGGATCCATCGGGTCGCCTGCTTTGATGCGCTTGACGCGTTCTACCAGCTTAGCTTCAAAGGCGTCTTTTACGCTGCGCTCAACAAATACCCGCGTTCCGTTGGTGCAAATTTGGCCGCTGGAGTAGAAGTTGGCCATCATGGCGGCGTCTGCAGCGCGATCAAGGTCAGCATCTGCAAAGACCAGCAGCGGCGATTTGCCACCTAGTTCCATGGTGACGTCTTTTAGCGTCGAGCTAGCGGCGGCGGCCATGACTTTCTTGCCGGTTCCCGCTTCGCCGGTGAACGATACCTTGGCGATTCCGGGGTGCTCAGTGAGCATGGCGCCTACGCGGCCATCGCCCTGTACCACGTTAAAGACACCGTTGGGCAGGCCAGCTTCGGTAAAGATTTCCGCCAGTTTCATCACGGTGAGTGGCGTGACTTCACTGGGCTTGAACACCACCGCGTTGCCTGCGGCCAGTGCCGGGGCGGCTTTCCAACAGGCGATTTGAATGGGGTAGTTCCAGGCGCCAATCGCACCAATTACGCCTAGCGGCTCGCGGCGGGTATACACGAAAGAGCTGTCGCGTAGGGGAATCTGGCTGCCTTGAATAGCAGGCGCTAGGCCAGCGTAGTACTCGAGCGCATCTGCGCCGGTGACGATATCGACGCTAGCCGTTTCGCTGATCGGCTTGCCGGTATTGCGGGTTTCAAGCTCCGCAAGCTCGTTATTGCGCTCTCTCAATAGCGCAACGGCGCGCAATAGGATGCGCGAGCGCTCCATGCCGGTCATTGCAGCCCATTCTCGCTGGCCCCGCTGAGCAGCTTCTACGGCCGTATCGACATCCGCTTGGCTGGCTTGACCAATCGTGGCCAGTAGGCTGCCATCAAAAGGGTTGGTGACTGTAAAGGTGTCGCCTGATGTGGCGTCTACCTGGCGACCATCAATATAGAGTGGCTGTACGTTTTGAGCGGCCATGTCGGTCTCCATGAATAAGAAAATTAACGGTAAATGTTGGATGCTTTCGTAGTGCATCCATGATGAGCAAAAAGCTGGTCGAGATAGGTGTGCGCAAGGTGGCGAGCTTCTGCCGCGTCAAGACCTTCAGGCGTCAGGGCGCCGCGCAGCCATAAGCCATCAATCATGGCCGCCAAGCCGCGGGCCGCGTTACGGGCCTCGGTAGGGGGCATGACGCGTTTAAACTGGTGACATAAATTGCTGTAAAGGCGGCGATCATTGACGTTTTGCAACCGCTGTAGCATGGGTTTATGCATGCTGCTGGCCCAGAAGGCTAACCAGGTCTTGGCGGCTGGGCCGGTGACCTGGGTGCGGTCAAAGTTGCCCTCGATAATGGCACCGATATGAGCACCCGGGGCGTCGTCTTCCAGCGCATGGCGGCGCACTGCCACGGCCTTGGTAAGATCGGTCAGAATTTGCCGCATGGTGGCCTCAAGCAGCCCATCCTTCCCGCCAAAATAGTGACTGATAATACCCGCTGAAACGCCCGCATGACGTGCAATACGCATGACGGTGGCTTCTGCCAGACCGACTTCGTCAATGGCTACCATGGTCGCGTTGATCAACTGCTGGCGGCGTATCGGTTCCATTCCCACCTTTGGCACAGCGTTCTCCTAATTCGTTGAATGCCTAACTTGGGTAGGTGCTTGAAACCCAGGCGCAGGCATGATTACCTAACCATGATGGCATTTTTTTATTGAACGTTCAATCAATAAAAAGGCGCCGACATTTACACTGGATGCGACCTTAGCCATCAATGAGTGTTCGCAGCAGACGTTTAAGGGGAACCACGATCATGAGCAGAACTTCTTCACGCTACGCAGGTGCTTTATTGCTGGCAGCAGGCCTACCAGCGGTGGCTTACGCCGACGAGTGCAGCAGCGTGCGCTTTGCAGAAGTGGGCTGGACGGACATCACCGCGACGACGGCGCTAGCCAGTGAAGTACTTGAAGGGCTTGGTTACGAGCCAAGCGTGGATACGGTTTCCGTGCCGATCGCCTACGCAGGCATGCGCAACAATGATTTTGATGTTTTCTTGGGTAACTGGATGCCTTCGATGGCTTCCATCAGCGACCCCTATATCGAGCGTGGCGAGGTTGAGCGCTTGGTGGCTAACCTGGAAGGGGCGAAGTACACCCTCGCAGTGCCCCAGTATGTTTACGATGCTGGCGTGACATCGGTTAACGATTTAGCGGAGCATGCCGACCAGTTTGATCGCAGCTTGCATGGTATCGAGGCGGGTAACGACGGCAACGAGATGATCGAGCAGATGATCGATGATGACGCTTATGGCCTTGGCGATTGGCAGGTAATCGATTCCAGCGAAGCGGGAATGCTGGCAGAACTGCGCGCCCGAGTACCCAACGAGCAGTGGATGGTGTTTTTGGGCTGGGAGCCGCATCCCATGAACTCCAACTTTGAGATGGCCTACCTTTCTGATGCCGATGACTATTTTGGCCCAGATCTGGGCGGCGCCACGGTGCACACCAATACCCGGGCAGGTTTTGTGGAGGAGTGCCCAAATGTGGGCACGCTATTGCGCAACATGACGTTTACCCTGGAAATGGAAAACCAGCTAATGAGCGCGATCATGGATGATGGCGAAGACCCCCGTGATGCCGCGCGTGATTACTTGAAGGCCAATGATGGCGTGCTGGACGAGTGGTTAGACGGCGTGACCACACGCAACGGCGAGCCTGGTGCTGAGGCCGTGCGTACTGCTATTCAATAAGTCAATTTCGATACGCTTTGTTAACTAGCAGGGCAAGCCGGAATCCGGCTTGCCTTTCATCGTTAAGATAGGCATAATCTGCACCCGTTGATGAGGAAAGGCTACGTAGCTCAGCTGGTTAGAGCACATCACTCATAATGATGGGGTCCCCTGTTCAAATCAGGGCGTAGCCACCACATCAGCATTAGCACACTTACTTAACAACCGCGTGTGCCGTTATGGTGGCCCCTTAGGTCCTCCCGCAACGCTAAACTGCGAACCCCGCCAGGCCCGGAAGGGAGCAACGGTAGTGGTGGCTGCGTGTGCCGGGATGTGGCTTTTGGGGCCGCCTCCATTTTGGTGTCGTTTCCGGTCTGTTTTGACATAAATTCCGGTTAAAATGACATAATTTGCGGTTTCTCATGACATAACCTATTTTTGTAGTAAACCTACGAAATGGGGTGTTGTCATGTACAGGCGTAAGCTCCGTCATTCCCGTGTCAAGAACCTCTACAAATTTGCTAGCTTCAAAACTGCTTCTGCTCACACTGTAGAGTCTTCCCTAGAATTTGATGCCTGCTACCATTTTGAATACTCCCCTCAAGTTAAGTCTTTCATCGCCCAGCCTATAGGTTTTACTTACTCAATTCATGGGAAAACTAATCCTTATACTCCTGATTTTAAGATAATAAATAATAATCAAAAAATAGCCTTTATTGAGGTCAAGCCCTATAGTAAAACCCTCCATCCAGAATTTGTTCAAAAATTCCAGGCAAAAAAAGAAGCAGCATGCCAGTTAGGTTTCGAGCTGAGCTTAGTAACTGAGCTTCAAATCAGAAAGTATCCAGTCTTGAATAATTTTAAGCTGCTACATCGTTACGCTGGTTTTCAAAGCCATTGTGAGTTGTATGATAGTGTTTATGGCCTTGTAATAAGACACTCCCCCATTTTTATGCATGAAATTTGTGCTCTATATGAAATTAGTTTCCGTCCTAGAGTTATTCGCTCACTGGTTTCGTTAATAGCCTCTGGGAAATTAAAGGCCAATATATTGGAAAAAGAAATTGGTGACGATTTGCTTCTTTGGGCATGAGGTGACTTATGTTGGAAGATCCTTTTTTTGATGAGTCTTTAGCAGGCATAGATTTCTCGCATACAGCGAGTAAAAAAAGCCGTGATGAAATTGAGGATGTGGCATTCATAACAATAGATGATCTTGATGAGGAGTACGCCGATAAAGCTTTGTTCAGGTATAAAGTAATAAAATTGGTCAATAAAAGGCTTAATGGAGGCTGGACGAAGAAGAATATAGAGCCAATTATCTATGAAATGTATAGTGAAGGTGTTATAGATAAAAAGCCTGGGTGGCAAAGCGTAGCTAGATGGAATGCAAAGTATCGTGCCGATAAAAATTTGCTTTGCTTGGTTGATATGAGAGCTATAAAAAATAATTTTTGTGATTTTAAATCTTTTTCAAATGATACTTTTTTTTGGGACGCAATCGAAAAGAAATATCTTACAAGAGTGAGGGGGTCTGTTGCGACCACTTATCAATTTTATAAGGATTTAATATTAGTCCATAATAATGAAAATCCAGATGATAAGTTTGTAGCTGTTGGGCGAAGTGCCTTTTACGATAGAGTTAAAAAGCTTCCACCTTATATTTGTGACTTGAAGCGTTATGGCAAACGATATGCGGATAAAAAATATCGATTGATCAATAGTTTTACAAAATCTACTAGCCCGGATTTCTCATAGCACCTCAGCAAGTACCGCACCCAGGCCGCCATGCTATTAAAAACCTATTGGTACATCTTAAATTGCCTACTTTTTAACCACTTTCCGTCGTTCAGATACACTTCC
>NZ_JBANSO010000027.1:0-66990 GCF_037070225.1 Vreelandella indica | reverse complement strand
AAAAACGGAATCGGTTGACCCATCGTGACCGCTCAGCGTACAAAACTCTCTCCAGCGTGAAGGCCGTGTGCAAATCGGTCACGATCACCGGAATGACCGGTCACGTTCGCCGGAATACGCAGTGTTTGCGTTCTACATACTATGTGTCCGGCAGCAACGTAAAAAAGTGGGGAATTACGGCCTGCGACGGCAAACGCCGGAGTAACTAGAACGGGGTGATGTAATTCTTTACACGAAGTGGCTATCTGATGCCACGAGTGCATTTTTTGTGGGAGCACTGCTGGGACAAAAAACGCTAGGTAGCGCTTAACATAATCGATAAAAGTGTCAGCGGTACCGAAGCATGACCGGGTATCGCTAATTAGGTAAATGTTAATATATACCTACTGCGTTAGAGCTATTGGGTGAGCTTATTCAATGGTGTATTTATAACACCATCATTGAGCACACTAGCAAGACTGGGTGGTGCTCAAACACCAACCCTGTCGTAACGCTAACCGTTATCCGGATCAATGCTCAAATAGCTGACCGAGTGGAGCGTGAAGCAAGCGCACATATTGGTTATCGATAGCACTTGCCGTCGTTCCTTAGCTGCTCCCTTACGCGTGGCAATACTGGCGAGTCAACTAGACTCGCTTCTTAAAGTTAACGGAGCCACCGTCATGAAACAGTCCAAACGTCAGAAACAACCGAAGCACCTAAAACAGAACCGCAATCACACAAAACATTACAGTCAGGAATACTCTCCAAAGGAAAATGTCACCCTCCCCGTGCTCACCAAGGACGGGCCTGTGATCACAAGTTATCTCGACCGCGCTTATAAGGTATTTGATAGGGCATTGGAGGCACATAGCAAGGTACTGGTGGTGTGCTTTGACCTAAAGGTTCCAGCGCAAGTCTCTCTTCCCGAAAATGCAGGTGGCAATCGAGTAATTCGCCTTTTCTTAGATTCGTTAGAAGCCAAGATTGAAGCTAACCTTCACCGTAAACGTAGCCCTCACAAATGCCCCGTTCGCTACATCATTGCCCGTGAAATTGGGGGTAAGAACCAAGGGCTTCACTATCACGTCATGCTTCTACTCAATGGCCATGCCTTTCGCCATATTGGCGTCATAGAGTCAGAAAAAGATAACCCGTTCTGGTTGATAGTAGGCGCATGGGCCAGTGCTTTGAAGACGACCGACGAGGAAGCTGTGGATGGGGTGCAGTGCGGCTTTAATCGCAAAGGTGTAAGGCAATATTACCTTGACCCCAGCCTAGACTATCACCTACTACCCGACGCTTTCCGACGTAGCAGCTATCTCTGTAAAGCTCATACCAAGCATTTTGGTGAAGGGCACCACGGCTTGATGACGAGCAGAAAATAAGACTCTACCCCATTGTATAGGCCCGCTTTGACGGGCCTTTTCTTTTGGTATATAGGAGAGTTCTCATGGCACGATATCCTTGGCAATACCCTACCGCGTCGATAAGCAATACTGCTGGTTCAAACACGCCATGTCATCTCCAATCACAGGCCTACCTGCCGGAATCATTAGACTGCGATCAAGTACGACTAGCTGCCATGGAGCAGGATGAACCTAAGCGCAGACTAATCCGCGATGCTGCTGCCTTGCGTAAGCAGCGAGGCATTACTCAAGTCCAAATGGCTGAAGAGTTAGGGGTGCCATGCCGCACCCTAGAGGAGTGGTTGCAGGGGCGGCGCTATCCGAAAGGTCCAGGGCAGACGCTGCTTTGCCGGTGGCTAGAAGGACACCGCAGCCAACGAACTGGACATCTATAGCTAATTAATTAAAAATAAACGCTATAAATACAGAAAATTAACAAATAAATTAATTTTACACCTCCAGATATCCTGCCTTGAAAAATTACCTGATCCTCGGTTAGAGGATTAGCAATTTTTAAAATGGTGATCGTGCGCGGTATAGCTGAGGGGTGCATTTTTCAATTTTACGATGGTAAACACCGCGTTTTCCTTTACGCTCAGTTGGGCCGACACGCATGCCATATGCCTCCATCAAGCCTGAACATTTATCTAGCTTTGATCCTAGATCTCTTGGGCCACGAGGCCACTGGCTATCCAGTGCATCATCAGGTCGAAAGTCATTCAATTTTTGCAACAGCTCCCCGACAGGCAGATCCAAGCTTTCTTTGCCAGAAGCTCCAAGTAAATCTCTAACAGCTGCTGCTACAGGGTGCTCATAAAGCTCCATCTCGAAACGCCGTTCCAAGCTTGTCGTCAGCTGCTGATCAAAGTCCGAAGCGCTTCCTCCCATCGCCTCAGCTATCGCTATACCAATACAGTAAAAATCCACCATCCCTGCAGGGGCTGCAGTAGCTCTAACGGATTGCCAACTAGCATGAACATAACTTAACAACGTAACTAAGCTCGCAAAGGCAAGTTGAAAGGCACCATTGGCCCCCGGCTTTTCAAGAAAATGATCCACGATCTTTTCCAGCCGTGGTAACGACACCATGACGCTCCGATCTGCCAAATCTGCCCATGTCACCACGCTTTCAGCGCTATTAAGAATAACAGGATGGCTGAGGAACACTTGCGTCGCATCCGAAGACTTCGCTGTACTAATATCGGTAAGTTTGCCCTTCAAAAGGGTCGTTAATGCCTCTTGGGCTTTGGGAGTTAGCTTATCGACCTTATCCAGGCTAATAACGTGATTTCGTTTGCCTAACTCGAACATTTGTGCCTGTGTTTGAGGAATATCACCTATCAACGGTTCTAAGCTAGGGTCTATCAAGGTCTTCAAAGCAGACTGCAGCGTGCTTTTCCCGCTGAAGCGCTCACCAACAATTTCTAAAAGCACATTTTCGGCATTGGGGATCATGCCCGTTACGAGCCACGCTAGCACCAGTAGCTGGCTCTCTTTAGGCACATTTAGCTGGTTCAAAAAATCTGTTAGTGGCTGATTAGATATTTGGCTAAAAAAAACGGAAAAAAGTGGTGACCTGGTATTTTTTAGACGAACGAAGCCAATTGGTTCCTGTAACTGCTCCGGTAAACGGTACCCTCCTTGTGCATGTATCTCTACAATACCTTCAGGAGTCAATAAATATAGCCTCCCCTGTCCACCCAGCACAGTCAAACCGATACTCGCTGATAAATTTTGAGCATCAGGAGGGTCGCCTTTGATAGCCCCTAATGCCAACTTCACTTCTTGTGGAGCAATAGCTAAACCTGAAAGGTTGAGAGCCAAACTCTGAATGTCGCTGAGTAACCCTTCCACCTCCAAAGGAGTTGCCAATGAGGTGTGCCAATTAATCAAAAACTGCGTGCCGCGTGATGTGACGCCTTTAAAGTAATGTTTTTTTAACAACTGGTGAATTTCAGTCACTATCCTGTCTTTACGACTTCTATTCCCGCCCCTCGCCTTTACTGAAGATTTCGGTACTACTTGCTGCTGAGCGTGTTGAGAAGGGGAATTCTCTGAAAGCACGTTGCTTTGGGCGGGCGGCTGAAGAAACGGATTTGGTGGTATATCCCAGTTTTCATTTTTTGGGGCCTCACACTCGCCTGTTTTAGGGTCGTACGAGAAGTCGTGTTCGCTACTCATTGCCTCTCCATTCCATTGCACGCCGCCTGATGGCCGCTATTGACCGATTAAGATTATATTTCACCCAATAGCCCTGCTAATTGCTGGGTATTTTTTTGCACATCCACGATGTTGTACTCAATGCTATCGATGGTGGTAGCCTGCTTTGCAAACAGGTTGGCAGAACGCTTTGAACTCCCAATAGTTGGTTGCGGATATGGACGAAAGCGGCCAACAGGCTGCGTCATGCCGTTAGGATGGAAATATACTTGGACGGCGTACTTCTGCCCAAGAATCATCGCTAACGTGCTCGGCTCGGTCGAGCTGACGCTGCAGAAGCTCGGCCATAGATTCCCAGTTGAACTTGGATCTAGCCACGTCCAGTAGGGGGTAGTCGCCATCCGGGGTAGAAACATCCCAAATAACGACCGAATGAATGAACTGGCGCAACCACATAAAATCAGGACTTTCAGGGATATTCGGGCAATTCGTCTGCAAATCTGCGCGCAAGAAATAATGCGTGTGATCCGCAGCAAGCTCGTCAAGCGTTGGCCACTTTTTGCTACAGACAAAATGGTTACTCAACGCAGCCTCCCGAAACGCATGCACTTCTGGCAAAGCAGGCCACGCTGTTCCCCATGCTCGGGCAAGAGACTGAGTCTCCCACCACTTTCTGAAATCTTGATTCATCTGACTATTAAGGTGGTAGAAAGCCTCTTGCAACGCCTCGCAGTGGCGAATCATGTCACGTACCTGCGCGGGCCGCACTTGGGTCTTATGGCTGACGGGGGCATTGTAAATATTCATGGTCGTTAGAATGCCTATTAGCTGTTTTGCTGAACGTGGACAACCAACTTCTGTAAGCCACAGAGCAAATGTGATTTCAGCAAATCGGTGATATTTTGGGAGGCATGGATACCTAGAATGCCTAAAAGATTAGTAGTTTAACGCAAAATAGATGGCCTCCGCCTAGCGCTTTATTCCATAAAGTTAGTAGGTAGCTAGGTCACGGCATAGAAAGCCGCAAAAAGCGGCTTAGACAGTGATTCAGGGTGTTATGTGATAAGCACACTACGCGCAGTATTGTAAAAGCAGGCTTTAGCGCTCAGCACTACCGACCGGCAGCAGCTGTTGAGCTAATTCGTTTACTGTCTGAAAAGCTTCATTCCAGGTCGCGGGCTTATCGTGATAAACCAGCGGGCCGATAAAGCGCTCGTATCGATCCTGATGGATAGGATGGGTCTGTAAGCATCCCAGGCCATATAGCAGTTCATCCGCTGGGCTAGTGACGAATTGTGCATGTTGGTTGCCAAACTGAGCTATGTCCGTCTGTATTACTGCCTGTACTAGCGTGCGTAACGCGGCCATGTCATATCCGCCGGATGTCGCCATGTGAAGATCGTAGACGTGCCTCACCAACGTTTCGTCGTCTTTTCGGGAAGGATCACGATTCACGTGAGCTGTGCGACGCAGTAATGCCACCAGCTTCTCGCTGATCGTGGCAGGCAGGCTAACCACCGGAAAGGAAGCTACCTCTGGGGGTAAATTAAGTGCTTCGGCATACAGGGAGCTGACAGAGCAAACCACGGCGGGCTCATAAAGTTCTGATGCTGTGACATCTAGCTTCAAGTCAGGTCGAAGCGCAGAAATGCCGCCTTGGGTTCGGGGATAGCGAACGGTAAACTCCGCATACCGGTACTCGTTACGCTTGACGGTACCATCATCGGGATCAATCTCTAGAATCTGAGAACGGCTGATGATTGTTTCTATTTCGGTCAGCATCGCCTTTCGTGCTGCCTTAAGCGCCGTTCGAGACATGCCCGTTGCTATCCCATCGCGGGGAACAAGCTTGATATCGATATCCTCGGACATACGGAAAAGCTTGTGGTGGGCTTTTGCTAGGCTGGTACCCCCTGCGAATACCAGCTCAAACGTTTCCGAATACAGCGCTGAAAGCAGACTCAATAACTGGACGGCATAAACATCTTTTTCCACGATAGCAGGGCTATCAATGCCCAGCGCATCCGCCACATCGGGAAACAGTCCCGGATCGATGTTCATGCAGAAGCACGCTCAATACCCAAGCGATATTTGCCGTAGGCAATCTGGCGATGAAACGGGCCTTTGACTCTGACCATCACTCGCGCCGGAATTTGTGTGCGGCCCGCCTGATAAGCCTTTTCTGCACTGGCTGGCTCCCACTGAACCCCTAGGCGATTCAATGCCTCTTTGGCGGCTTGATCAAAGCCACCGGGCGCCGCAATCATTGGTTTACCCGTGATACGGTTTGGGCGCGCTTTAGCGTATAGCCCCTTACCAATACGTACTAATCTTCCCTGCGCTTCTAATTGCCGAAGCACACGGCCAACTTGGTCATAACCACCCAGTGCAGCGAAATCATCACGTAGAAATACCATTCGCCGACTCTTGCGAATTTTGTCACGAGTGCGTGACTCAAGCGTTTGAGTAGTCATGTAACGCCTCCAGTAGCTGGACAATGACGATAGTTACTCTATACCTTCAGACTGATAAATACAAAAACACGACACTATGAAAAAATAAAATTTATTTTTATTCAAAATAAACAGATATTTAACAGTTAAAATAAAAAATACAACCGCCGCAAAGCTCTCCACGTCCCGTCTCTATTCCGAGCCGCCCAAAAACAATCTCAGCATGTAAGAAGCGAAATATCCTTTTCCTAATTAACGTTCCACACCACCACCGTATGGGCGAAGCCTCGCATCCACAGGAAACCGACATCCGCTGGCACCAGGAGACCCTGCATTCAGTAGTTCTTTCCTAAACTGGTGTGCGTTCCATTGAATCTCATCGAAAGCCTCTCAATTGCCATGAACGAAGTGGTTATTGAGCGCAGTTTTCTTGAACACCTTTACTTCTGGCTGCTTCGGCCACTAATTCACCACTACTTACCAGCTTGGATACTTACTAACATCAAGAAAATACCGAGGGTTCTATTGGTTGTCATAGAGGCCAGACGATCGAACGTATGCTGCAAGGTTAACAACATCAAATCATGTCACGCACTTGCGCAGGAAGAATTGGGTCGAATAACTGGCGGGGAGAAATAAAATTTTCGTAGATTACAGGATGCCCTATTCCTTCGCTTGTTGCTCTGTCGTCATCCAGCGGAAGCAGGTTTCTGTTATCAGCTCTGGGACTTGACCGCAAATCTGGCTATTGGCATGGACGAAGGACTGAAAAATCAATACATTTACGTATTGAGAAAGTCACCACATAGATAGGTAGCCCTGCATGAGTACAGCAATAACGATCGGAGAGAGGCTACGCCAGCTCATGGAAGAGCAGGGCATTGGTGAAAATGAGTTGGCTCGGCGCTCCAAGGTGCCACAGCCAACCATACATCGCATACTGAAGGGTGTAAGCAATTCTCCAAGAATTAATAACTTAGAGAAGCTAGCAGCCTCGTTAGGGACTACTGCTAGTTTTCTTGCCCATGGCGACGGAAGCCAAGGTGTCGTTGGGTTGCCGAACAGGGGAATACCGTGGATGGGGATAGGAGCAGGAGTAGGAGCAGCAACTGCTTCAGCCGTATCTGCACGGCCCGATAGAGCGGCTCCTCCCCCGCGCTTTTGGTCGTACCCAATTCTCCCCTGGTCCGAAGCTATGCAAGCTAATCGGCTGGATGCACGTGCACCCGGCGAGAAAAATCAATTTGAATCATGTGACTACTTAAAGATCGGAGTGGCTTTCTGGCTCAAGATGTGTGGTGATGCCATGGCTGCGCCGATCGGGGCCTCTCCTAGCCTGCCTGCGGGGACGCTTGTGCTATTAGACACAGGTCTACAGGCGGTGCCCGGAAAGCTGGTCCTTGTCGAACTCCCTGACAGCCCGACGCCAACGCTCCGCATGTTGATAGAAGAGAGTGGTCGGCGCTACTTGAAACCACTTAACCCAGCCTACCCACTGATTTCATTAGACGATAACTGTCACATATTGGCGGTAGCTATCGAAGCTAGGATCAAGTTGTAACTTCCCTCGTGCATACCTCAGGTTCTCCACAAACCAGGCTTGCCCTCTTTAATACGAAAACGAATTGACTATCTAATGCGTTTTAGTATTATAGCCTTATGACCAGCTCCATGAGGCAACAGAGGTTTCCCATGTCAAACAAATTGCTAAAACCAGAAGACGTTGCAGAAAAATTAGGCATGAGCTTGAGCTGGGTTTACAGCAACAAGCATCGGATCGGATTTATTCAGTTTGGCAAGGCCGTTCGCTTTGAGCAGAGCGCAGTGGAGAGTTATGCTGAGAGCTGCAAGCGCGGCCCTCAGAACGAGGAACGCAAATGGGAATCACAGTCCGATACAGGGAAAAACGCGGGTGTTGGGTCGTTACGGAAACGCACAACGGTCAGCGACATCAACGCACGTTTGCAGGCACCAGGGAAGGTGAAAAACAAGCAAACGAATACGCCGCATCGCGCAACGCTGCAATAAATGACGCGCGGTTTAACGGTGAGATAATGGGTCGCCAGCCACGGCGCACTTTTCTCGAAGGCGTCGAGCGCTGGATAGATGAGTATGATGTGGCTAGCCAGGTGAAAGCGATCCGGCCCGTAGTGGCCTACATGGGCTCGGATGTGATGCTAGGTATTGAGGCAGTAGATAAGGCGAGGCATATGGCGCGGGATCTGCGCAAGCAAGGCCGTAGCCAGAGCACGATCAATAACCACGTGCAGGTGGTTAAGCGTGTGCTGAACCTTGCTTACCGAGAGTGGGAATGGATAAACCAGCCGCTGGGTGACAAGCTCAAAAAGCCCAACCCCAAAAACGAACGGCATGTTTATCTAACAGAGGGTGACTTGCGGCGGCTGCTGCAGGCGATCCCCGATAGCCGTGGTGATGACAAGAAAGTCATCGCCCTGGCAGCCGTGACAGGGCTGCGCCAGGGCGAGCTTTTATCGCTAGAGCCGTCGAACGTGCACGGTGGTCGCATCGTACTGCGACCAGATCAAACGAAGAACGGGAAGGTGCGCGTGGTACCGGTACCCGCTGATGCACAAGCGTGGCTGCGTGACCTGCCGTTTGCAAGTAAAAAGCACACGCTACGGGTCACGTTTGAAGCTGCTCGGGCAGCGATACAGCGGGATGATCTAAGGTTTCACGACCTGCGCCACAGCTACGCCAGCCTGTTAGCGCAAGCGGGCGAGAGCATGACCAGGGTACGGGATCTCTTGGGGCATTCCAGCCTGCTCGTTACCAGTCGCTACAGTCATATTTTTGACGCCGGACTGGACGATATAGGGGCGCGATTGCCGCAGCTTAGCGGGGCATTCTGCGACCAAACTGCGACCAAGCACTAAACGCAAGAGAATTACAGGCACAAAAAAAGGCGCCTAAGCGCCTGATTTCAAAGATGGTGCCGGTAGCCAGACTCGAACTGGCACACCCGTAAAGGCGGCGGATTTTGAATCCGCTGCGTCTACCAATTCCGCCATACCGGCAATGCGTGCGTAGTATACGTAAATTTCTAGGTGGGTCAATCACATTGACTGACTTTATGCAGCCAAAGCGCTATCCTATGCCGCCTGTTTGATCAACGCTAAGAGTTATACACCATGCAGCGCGCGGATTTTCATTACGAGCTACCCGAGGAATTAATTGCTCGCTACCCTTCTGAACAGCGTAGCGACTGCCGTTTGCTGTGTGTAGATGGCCAGAGCGGCGCGCTTGAGCACCGGCGCTTTCCTGATTTGCTTGAGCTTTTAGAGCCGGGCGACCTGTTGGTGTTTAACGACACCCGCGTAATTCCGGCGCGGCTGCACGGCCATAAGGCCAGCGGCGGCAAAGTGGAGATGCTGCTGGAACGCCCGCTGGATGCCCACCGCGGCTTGGCGCATATTCGCTCGAGTAAATCGCCCAAGCCCGGCACGGAGCTGATTTTCGAGGGTGACGTTCACGCCATCGTAGAAGGCCGCCGTGACGCGCTGTTCGAGCTGCGATTTTTAGGCGATACGCCGATGATTGCGCTGCTTGAAAAACACGGCCATATGCCGCTGCCGCCGTATATCACCCGCAAAGACGAGCTTAGCGACCGTGAGCGCTACCAAACGGTTTACGCTCGGCGTGACGGTGCCGTTGCGGCGCCGACCGCTGGGCTGCATTTTGATCAGCCGCTGCTGGATGCGCTGGCAGATAAAGGCATTAACCGTGCCTTTGTGACGCTGCACGTGGGCGCGGGCACTTTTCAGCCGGTGCGCGTCGACAACATCCTTGAACACCACATGCACAGCGAATGGATTGAGGTCACGGAAGCCACCTGCCAGCAAGTGCGCGAGACCCTGGCAGCCGGCAAGCGAGTGATCGCTGTAGGCACCACCAGCGTGCGCTGCCTGGAAAGCGCCTGCATGAAAAGTAGCGATGGCCAGATCGCGCCTTATAGTGGCGATACCGATATTTTTATCTATCCCGGTTACCAGTGGCGCTGCGTGGATGCTTTAATTACCAACTTCCATCTGCCTGAATCGACCCTGTTGATGCTGGTGTCCTCCTTTGTGGGCTACGACACCACCATGCACGCCTACCAACGGGCAGTGGCCGAGCGCTATGCGTTTTTTAGCTATGGCGACGCCATGCTGCTGACCCGCTAGTTACTGACTGCTGATTGTTGCCCCGCTTGCCCTGCTCCAGTCGCGCCAAACGAACGAGATTAACGAGTTACCTTTATGCGAAACGAATGCTTTATGCGCTTTGAGCGCTTGGCCGACGATGGCCGCGCCCGCCGTGGCCGCCTCCACTTTCCCCGTGGCACGGTCGAAACCCCAGCCTTTATGCCAGTGGGCACGTACGGCACGGTAAAAGGCATGACGCCGGATTCGGTCAAAGAGATCGGCGCCGAGATCATCCTGGGCAATACCTTTCACCTATGGCTGCGCCCCGGCACCGAGGTGATTGAAGCTCACGGCGACCTGCACGACTTCGCCCAGTGGGATAAACCGATTCTGACCGACTCCGGCGGCTTTCAGGTCTTTTCCCTGGGCGAAACGCGCAAAATCACCGAGCAGGGCGTGCACTTCCGCTCGCCGGTGGATGGCAGCAAAGTCTTTATGGGCCCGGAGGAGTCCATGGCGGTTCAACGTTCGCTGGGCTCCGATGTGGTCATGATCTTTGATGAGTGCACGCCCTACCCGGCCACCTTTGAGGAAGCCGAAAAATCCATGGAGCTGTCGCTGCGCTGGGCCAAACGCTCGCGGGATGCCCACGGCGACTCCCCTTCCGCGCTGTTCGGCATCATTCAGGGCGGCATGCACCCTGAGCTGCGCGAACGCTCGCTCAAAGGGCTGTTAGAGATCGGTTTTGATGGCCTGGCGATTGGCGGGCTTTCCGTCGGCGAGCCGAAAGAAGAGATGATCAAGGTGCTCGACTATCTGCCCACCTGGATGCCGGATGAGAAGCCGCGCTACTTAATGGGCGTCGGAAAACCTGAAGACCTGGTGGAAGGCGTACGTCGCGGTGTGGATATGTTCGATTGCGTAATGCCCACCCGCAACGCGCGAAACGGCCACCTATTCACCTCGGAAGGCACGGTCAAAATCCGTAACGCCAAGCACCGTTTTGACACCCGTCCGCTCGATGAAGAGTGCGACTGCCATACCTGCAAGAGTTTCTCGCGGGGTTACCTGCACCACTTAGACCGCTGCAATGAAATGCTCGGTTCAATGCTCAACACCATCCACAACTTACGTTACTACCAGCGTGTGATGGCTGATTTGCGCGCGGCAATTGAAGCGGGTACATTGACGACCTTTGTGGAAGGCTTCTATGCACGGCGCGGCCTGCCGGTGCCTCCCCTTGCTACCTAAAACCTAGCGAATTAATCGCCACGCGCCATGGCGGGTGGTTTAAACTGTTTGGTCATATTTAATAACCAAGCTTTTAAAAACTAAGCCTTTCAAAACCAGGCATCTAAAAACCTAAGCTTTTTCTAACTCAGGAGCTCTCTACAATGCTGGATTTCTTCATCTCACCAGCCCATGCCCAAGAAGCCGCCGCTGGCGGTGGTATTGCGCAAATCGTCATGCTGGTCGGCTTCGTGCTGATTTTCTACTTCCTGTTGTGGCGCCCGCAAGCCAAGCGTGCCAAGCAGCACAAGCAACTGGTCAGCAACCTGGACAAAGGCGATGAGATCGTCATTGGCGGCGGTTTGGTGGGTCGTATCACTAAAGTGAGCGACGAATTCCTGACCATCGAGATCTCTGAAGGCACCGAAGTTAACGTGCAGAAGAACGCCGTTGCCGCCGTACTGCCTAAAGGCACCATCAAGTCCATCTAAACCTTGTAGTACCCCTGCCGAGCCAGTGCCAGCCACCCCGGCAGGGGTGACATGGTATAAATGATGGTGAACTTTGCTGTGCACGGCGAGTCCGTGCACAGCATTCCGTTTGTAATTGAAGGCAGGGCTTGCATGCTCAACCGTTACCCCCTGTGGAAGTATCTGCTGATACTGGTCGTCCTGGTGGTTGGCCTTATCTACTCGCTTCCCAATCTGTTCCCCGAAGATCCCGCTATTCAAATCAGCAGCGCCCAAGGCGATTCGCTGAATGAGCAACAGATAGACCGTGTTGAAACCGCGCTCAGCGAAAACGGTATTGCGATCAAAGCACTCGAAGAAGAGAACGGTCAGTGGCTCATTCGTTTGCGCCAAGACGATGATCAACTCCCCGCACGCGACATTGCCGCCGACCTATTGGGCGATGAGGCAACGGTAGCGCTAAACCTTGCTGAAGCAACGCCGGAGTGGCTACAGGCATTCTCTGCCTCCCCCATGACGCTAGGCCTTGATTTGCGCGGTGGCGTGCACTTCCTACTGGAAGTGGACATGGATGCCGCGTTAACCCAGCGCCTTGAAGTCAATGGCAGTGCCATGCGTGAGCTACTGCGCGATGAGCGTATCCGCTACCGCAATACTGAAGTCGAAGAGCGTTCGCTTTCGATCGATTTCGCCAGTGCAGAAGATCGTGATACGGCACGTAGCCTGATTAGCCGTGACTTCCCTGAGTTTGAGTACAGCAGCGAAGGCGATGGCCGCGCTTCCACGCTGGTCATGACGCTTAGCGATCAGTCGGTGAACGAAATCCAGGACTACGCGATCAACCAGAACTTGACCACCTTACGCAACCGGGTCAATGAACTGGGTGTGGCAGAGCCCATGGTGCAGCGTCAGGGGCCCAACCAAATCGTAGTGGAACTGCCCGGCATTCAAGACACCGTGGCCGCCAAGCGGATCGTGGGTGCCACCGCCAACCTGGAATTCCGCCTGGAAGCCCGCCCTGACACCCCGGAAAACGAAACAGAAACCCTGACGTTTCGTAACGAGCCTGGGCGCACCGCTGAGCTAATGCGCGATGTGATCATTACCGGTGATAGCGTTTCCAGCGCCAGCAACAGCTTTGATGAAAATGGCCGCCCTCAGGTCAATATTGACCTGGATGGCACCGGCGGCACGCTGATGAACCGCGCCACGCGCACCAACATTGGTCGCAACATGGCGGTGCTGTTCATTGAGCACAAGAGCGAAGATACCGTGGTGACCGACCCGGAAACGGGTGAAGAAACCATTGAGCGCGAGCCCTATGTTGAGCGCGGCCTGATTAGCTTGGCAACGATTCAAAGCGCTTTGGGTAACAGCTTCCGGATCACCGGCCTGGACTCGCCGACAGAAGCCGCTGAACTGGCGCTGCTGCTGCGTTCGGGCTCACTCGCTGCCCCCATCTACTTCGTGCAAGAGCGCACGATTGGGCCAAGCTTGGGCGCTGAAAACATTGAGCGCGGTTTGCTCTCGGTCCAGATCGGTCTGCTGCTGGTCGTGCTGTTCATGCTGGTGCGTTACAAGGTGTTTGGGGTGTTTGCCAACATCGCCCTGGCGCTGAACTTAACGCTGCTGGTCGCGGTAATGTCGATGCTGGGCGCCACGCTGACGCTGCCGGGTATTGCCGGTATCGTGTTGACGCTGGGCATGGCGGTCGATGCCAACGTGCTGATCTTTGAGCGAATACGCGAAGAGCTGCGCAATGGCATGTCGGTGCAACAGGCGATTCAAGCCGGTTATGAGCGCGCCTTTACCTCCATCGTCGACGCCAATATCACCACGCTGCTAGTGGCCGTTATCCTGTTCTCGATTGGCTCCGGCCCAGTGAAAGGGTTTGCCGTCACGCTCTCTATCGGTATTTTGACGTCGCTGTTCACCGCTCTGATGGTGACTCGCGCCATGGTCAATCTGGCCTATGGCAGCAAACCCGTCAAAAAGCTGTGGATCTAATCCGCGTGCTTAGCCCAGAACTTAAGAGGTGGTAATGAAACCCCTATCACACCTGCGAATCGACTTTATGGGACGGCGCAAAATCGCGTATATCGTCTCCGCACTGCTTTTGATCGTGTCGATTGGCGCCATCCTGATCCAGCAGCTCAACCTGGGGCTGGATTTTACTGGCGGCACGCTGATTGAGGTGCGCTATGGCGCGGCGCCCTCACTCGATGCTATTCGCGTGCTTCTCGAAGAGAGCGGCTTCCAAGATGTTTCGGTGCAAACCTTCGGCGCATCCACCGAGGTACTGATTCGCCTCCAGCAGGCGTTTGATGCCGATGTGGGTGGCGAAGTCGTTAACCTACTACGTGCCGATGGCGACACGGTCAACCTGGTACGCTCTGAGTTTGTGGGCTCCCAGGTAGGTGACCAGCTTCGCGACCAGAGCGGCCTTGGCCTGCTGGTCGCCCTCGGCGTGGTCATGGTTTATGTAGCGTTCCGCTTTCAGTACAAGTTTGCGATTGGCGCACTGCTGGCGTTGCTGCATGACGTCGTGATCGTGGTCGGCGTTTTCGCGCTGTTTCAGCTCGATTTCGACCTCACCGTGCTCGCAGCAATCCTAGCGGTTATCGGCTACTCGTTGAACGATACCATCGTGGTTTATGATCGTGTCCGCGAAGCCATCCGTACCTCGCGAATCGATGATATGCCGCAGATCTTCAACGAAGCGATCAACGCTACGCTCTCGCGTACATTGGCAACCTCGGGCACGACCGTGCTGGTGCTGCTCGCGCTGCTGCTGTTGGGCGGGGATATGATTGAGAACTTTGCCATTGCGCTGCTGGTCGGCATCGTCGTGGGTACGTTCTCTTCTATCTATATTGCCGCGGCGCTGCTGCTACCGCTGAAGCTGTCGAGGGAGGATTTGATTCCCACCAAGAAAGAGCTTGATGAAGAAGAGGAGGAGTTGCCTTAACGGCTCCTCCATTTAGATGGCTTCTTTAGCCGACAAAAAAGCCCCTGCTGGTAACCCAGCAGGGGCTTTTTTCATCTTTACAGCTTTTATCTTTAAAAGCTCAGCATTGCTGCTTAAAAGTGCGGCGTTAGCTGCTTGATCAGTGCCTTGTAAAGACGCGGTCCGGCGGCCATTAGCTGTCCTTCCACTTTCACCGTGGGCTGGCCGTCTGGCGTTCCCATCAAGGCGCCCGACTCTTTCAGGAACAGCGTGCCTACCAGCATGTCCTGCTCTTCCAAGCCGAGCACAAAAGCGCTGTCTACTCGCCCAGTGGCCAACTCACACAAATCCAGCAGTCCACAGCCTGTTGCCAGCAGGTTTTCTACCTGTGGGGCAAGCTGCTGTGAAACGGTTAGATAGGCAGGCAAATTGCGGGGGCGCAGCCAAACTTCTGGCAGGCTCATGGCCATGCGCGTACCGCTAATGGCGGTAGGTTTGCTCACACGCATGCGCTTGTCATTGTGCTGGGCACCGCGACCGCGGCTGGCGATATATTCGTCGTCGGCGAACGGGCAGATAATCACCGCGTGCTCGGGACGACCTTTGATAAGACACACCACTGAGAGTGCAAAGCCCTTACCAGCAACGGCTAAATTGGAGTAACCGTGCATCGGTTCAATTTTCCAGACGGTATCCGCGCCTTCGCCTTCACCCGCGCGATGCGGCGTAAAGCGGCCGGTAACACCGTGCTGGGGATAACCGCGTTCCAACTGCTGAACAATCGTCGCTTCGGCCTTGCGCGCTGTCTCATCGAGCAGGCGGTCAAGGTTAAATTCATCGTGAGCGTTTTCAATACGTTCGCGTACGCGCAGGAAGTGTTCAACAGCGCCACGCGCAGCGCGCAGCGTAAATTGGACCATCGGATTCATGGTTGGGCCTTGTGACAGTGATGTTAAAGAACGTGATGCTAACAATAGAGCATTAAGTAGGCGCAGGTGCCGCCTTTGGCGCGCAATTCTAGCAGACCACTCTCGGGCATGCCATCGACTCATGCTAGACTGCGCGTTTTACGCGATAATCATCACCCTCTTTATTCACCGAGCCTTTTTATTCACCGAGCCTTATTCATGCTTGAGCGCATCCGCATTATTTTAATCGGCACTAGCCATCCTGGTAACATCGGCGGCGTCGCCCGCGCCATGCACAATATGGGCTTGGCAGATTTAGCCCTTGTTGCCCCCCGCTGCGAAGTCATTACCCAGGACAGTATTTCCCGCGCGTCCGGCGCTGACCACCTGCTTCATCAAGCCAGTGTGCACGCTACTCTTGAAGACGCAGTGGCTGATTGCACCCTGGCCGTGGGTGCCAGTGCGCGCTCACGCACTCTGCCCTGGCCAATGCTCTCGCCCAGGGAATTAGCCGACCGGCTGCCCGCCGAGTGCAAAGCGGCTGAGTCACGCGTGGCGTTGGTGTTTGGCCGCGAGGACAGCGGCCTGACCAATGCTGAGCTACAGCGCTGCCACGCCCACGTGCATATCCCGACTAATGCCGATTTCAGCTCGCTCAATTTGGCGGCGGCGGTGCAGGTGCTAGCCTATGAGTGTCGGATGGCTTGGCTAAGCCAGGCAGATGCGCCCTCAGCGACGCCGAGCGATGACGCTGAACTGGCTACCCACGCGGAGCTTGAGCGTTACTTCGAGCACCTGGAGCGCACGCTGATCGGCATTGATTTTCACGACCCTGACCAGCCGCGGCAACTGATGGCGAGACTGCGCCGGCTCTATCTGCGCGCCCGCCCGGAGCGAATGGAAATGAATATATTGCGTGGCATACTGTCGGCCACCGAGAAGGCCGCCAACACCAAGCAAACCAAGTCATAATTTATTAGGCTTGAAGATGCTGACTTGAAGACGTTACCTAACGCCCCCACGTTGAAGGTCTGTTTAGTTATCTTCATGCGATGCACTTTCAGTTGAGTGACTGCACCTCTACCGCCCAAGGATCACCTCATGTTTCAACGTCTACGTGAAGACATCAACAGCGTATTTGACCGCGACCCAGCCGCACGTAACTTTCTTGAGGTGCTGACCAACTACCCCGGCCTGCACGCTCTACTGCTGCATCGCTGCGGCCACTGGCTGTGGAAAAAAAACCTCAAATGGCTAGCGCGGACGCTATCGACGTTTTCACGCTGGCTGACCGGCATCGAGATCCACCCGGGCGCCACCATCGGACGGCGCTTTTTCATCGACCACGGCATGGGCGTGGTGATTGGTGAAACGGCTCAGGTCGGCGATAACGTCACGCTGTACCAGGGAGTTACGCTGGGCGGCACCAGCTGGAACAAAGGCAAGCGCCACCCAACGTTGGGCGATGGGGTGATTGTCGGCGCGGGCGCCAAGATACTAGGCCCCTTTACCGTGGGTGCGGGAGCCAAAATTGGCTCTAACGCGGTGGTCACGAAAGAAGTACCGCCGGGGGCCACGGTGGTTGGCATTCCCGGCAAAATTGTCAAACGCACCGACCCTGATGTGGAAGAGGCGCTGGATGTCGACCCCGCCCGTCGCGAGGCTATCTGCCAGAAATTTGGCTTTGATGCTTATGGTGTCAGCCAGGATATGCCCGACCCCGTAGCCCGCTCGATGCAGGCCATGCTCGACCATATGCACGCCGTGGATGAACGAATTGAGCGCATGTGTTCGACCCTGCGCAAGCTTGATGACAACTACCGTGACGGCCAGCTACCGGCGCTACGCGAAGAAGATTTTGCCGGCATTCTGGATGAGCACGACACCGGCTGCCCAGGCGTTGGCAAACGCTCGGCCACACCGCCATCAGCTAAGCAAGAGGCTGGGCAAGAGACCGAGCAAGAAACACTGCCGCCGCGTAATGGTTGACCAAAGCACTCAGGTTTTCCCATAATGGCAACACATTTGCCGTCAGTGCGCTGAGCGTTCAGCGTCGAGGGGCTTGCCATGCGCTTGACCACCAAAGGCCGTTACGCCGTTACCGCCATGCTCGATTTAGCCTTGCATGCCCACAACGGCCCGACCAGCCTAAGCGATATCTCCCAGCGCCAAGAGATATCGCTCTCCTATTTAGAGCAGCTTTTTGCTCGCCTGCGCCGTGCAGGCTTGGTCAACAGCGTACGCGGCCCAGGCGGCGGGTATCTGCTGTCACAACCTGCGGAAGAGATTAGCGTTTCCAAGGTGATTGACGCGGTGAATGAAAGCGTTGATGCCACGCGCTGCCAGGGGCTTTCCGATTGCCAGCAGGGCGACACCTGCCTGACACACCACTTGTGGTGCGAGCTTTCCGTTCAGATACGCCATTTCTTTGACGAGATGACGCTGGCACAACTGATGCTGCGCCCTGATGTCATACGTATTGCATCGCGACAGAAACAGCGTGCCGAGGCGGGTATTCTTGCCTCCTCACCCTGACCCAACGCTCCCTGACCGACAAACTGCTGGAACATAACGATGACCACACCCACGCTGCCCATTTACCTAGATTACGCCGCCACTGCGCCGGCTGATGCCCGCGTGGTTGAGGTTATGCAGCGCTACCTAACGGTTGACCAACTGTTCGCCAACCCGGCTTCGCGCAGCCATATGTTAGGTTGGCAGGCAGAACAGGTGGTTGAGCAGGCCCGCCGCCAAGTGGCCGACGCGATTGGCGCTGACCCACGAGAAATTGTCTGGACCAGCGGTGCCACCGAAGCGGACAACCTGGCGCTGATCGGCTTTATGCGCGCTAACCGCGAGCGTGGCCTACACTTGGTGACCTCGACGATTGAGCATAAAGCCATCGTAGACACGGCCCATGCGCTGGAGAAAGAGGGGTTTGAGGTAACGTGGCTCACGCCTGGGCGTGACGGCTGTATTCAGCCTGAAAAGCTGCGCGAAGCCATGCGCGACGATACTGCACTGGTCTCACTCATGGCGGTTAATAATGAGCTGGGCAGCATCAACGATATTGCCGCCCTGGCGGCCGTTGCTCATGAGTTTGGGGCGGTCTTTCATACCGATGCCGCCCAGGCGGTAGGTCGCATCCCCTTAGACGTAATGGCCCAGCAGATTGACCTGATGTCGCTCTCCGGTCACAAGACCTACGGCCCCAAAGGTGTCGGCGCGCTGTATGTGAAGCGCCACCCGGATATCCGCGTAGAGGCGTTAATTCATGGCGGCGGTCACGAACGTGGCATGCGTTCCGGCACGCTACCGACGCACCAAATTGCAGGCATGGGTGAAGCTTTCGCGCTGATGCAACAGCAATACGATGACGACAACGCTCACATTACACGTTTACAGCAGCGCTTTTTGCGCGGACTTGAAGGCGTAGAAGGTGTTTTTGCTAACACACCGCTAGATAATGCGGTTCCCAATATTCTCAATCTGGCGTTTGAAGGCGTCGACGGTGAGTCATTACTGATGGCGCTGCGCGATGTAGCGGTCTCTACTGGCTCCGCGTGCAACTCGGCAAGCGTTGACCCTTCTTATGTACTGCTTGGCATCGGCACGCCCCGCTCGCTGGCGCTCTCGTCGCTGCGCTTTAGCTTCGGGCGTTTTACTACCGAAGCAGAAATCGATCATGCGCTAACGCTCATACGCCACGCAGTTAGCGGTTTACGTACACCGCCCGGTTAAGCGGCTGACTATTTTTAAGGAGAACGCCTCATGGCAACACTCAACATTACCCCGGCTGCCGCACAACAGATTCGTCACGTGCTTGATGAGCGTGGACAAGGCCTAGGCCTGCGCGTTTCGGTCAAGCCAAGCGGTTGCTCCGGCTACAGCTACGTACTCGATTTCGCCGACACCGTTAGCGAAGAAGAAGTCCATTTTCAAGAGCACGGCGCAAGTGTCTATGTGGCGCCTGATGCGGTCGAAATGCTCAACGGTAGCGAAGTGGATTATGTCAGCGAAGGTTTAAACCGCTTTTTCCGCTTCAACAACCCTAACGTCAAAGACGAATGCGGTTGCGGCGAAAGCTTTACTGTTTAGCCTTTGCGCGGACAGCTCTTCTCATCGCCGGTATTCATCCCCCGGCTTAAGCGTTATAATCGCGCCCCTGAATACCTAACATCAGGCAGCCGGGTACTCCCGTGCGCTTGTAAAACGCTAGCTGCTGAAACGCTATTAGCCGAATTATTTTCTAGGCCGCCCCGGCTTTACTGGGGCGGCAATTTTGCTTAGCCCCCATTTATGGAGACCATTTACATGGCTACTGAACGCACTCTTTCTATTATCAAGCCTGATGCCGTTGCTAAAAATGCGATCGGTGAAATCATCGCCCGCTTTGAAAAAGCCGGCCTGAACGTTGTTGCCGCGAAGATGGTTCACCTCTCTGAAGAGAAGGCTGGCGGTTTCTACGCAGAGCACAAAGAGCGTCCTTTCTTTAAAGACCTGGTCGGTTTCATGACCTCTGGCCCGGTCGTTGTACAAGTGCTTGAAGGTGAAGGCGCCATCGCTAAAAACCGTGATCTGATGGGCGCAACCAACCCGAAAGAAGCCGCACCTGGCACTATTCGCGCTGATTTCGCGGAAACAATCGATGCGAACGCTGTCCATGGTTCTGATTCTCCGGAAAGCGCTGAGCGCGAAATTAGCTACTTCTTTGGCAACGACGAAATCTGCCCGCGCTAAGCCTTTCAGGTAGCGCCGCCGCATCTACTTCCGTTGCCGGCCATTTTGCGGGGGCCTCGCCCCCGCCCCTTTCTAAAACGCTGACCGCCATGACCACCACTGTAGCCCAACATACGCCCGCCCCCCGTACTGACGCTGATAGCTCAGACGCCGCCAGCACGCCTGCTGCCAAAGCGACGCCTGAACGTCACAACCTGCTTGGCATGTCCCGCGAGCAGATGGAAGACTTCTTTTTGTCCATCGGCGAAAAGAAATTCCGTGCTGCGCAGCTGATGAAGTGGATTCACCAGGAAGGCAGTGATGACTTTGCTGCCATGACGAATCTCTCCAAGCCGCTGCGTGAAAAACTGGCGCGGGTAGCTGAAATTCGTGGCCCAGCGGTGATCTACGAAGGCACCTCTAGCGATGGCACTCGCAAGTGGGTGCTCGAAGTAGAAGATGGCAGTTACGTCGAAACGGTGTTGATTCCGGCCGAAAATGGTAAACGCCGTACGCTGTGCGTTTCATCTCAGGTGGGCTGTTCGCTGGATTGCAGTTTTTGCTCGACCGGCAAGCAAGGGTTTCAGCGCAATTTAACCGCCGCTGAAATTATCGGCCAGGTGTGGGTCGCCCAGCGTAGCGTTGGCCCGCGTCGCGATACGGCCAACCGCCCTGTCACCAACGTCGTAATGATGGGCATGGGTGAACCGTTGCTCAACTTCGACAACGTCGTACCCGCCATGAAGCTGATGCTTGACGACAACGGCTATGGTTTGTCCAAACGCCGCGTGACGCTGTCGACTTCCGGTGTGGTACCGATGATCGATAAGCTCGGCGATGAGATGGATGTCAGCCTGGCGATTTCGCTGCACGCCTCGACCGACGAGCTGCGCAACGAGCTGGTACCGATCAACCGCAAATACAATATTCGTGCCCTGCTGGATGCGTGTCATCGCTATCTGGCCAAGTGCCCGGACAATCGTCAGGTCACGATCGAATATACGCTGATCAAAGACGTTAACGATCAGCAGGAACACGCCGAGCAGCTCGCGGCACTGCTTAAAGAGCTGCCGTGCAAGATCAACTTGATCCCGTTTAATCCGTTCCCCAACTCAGGGTACGAAAAGCCATCGCGCAACCAAGTCATGCGTTTTCAGCAGTGGTTGTATGACTTGAATTACAACGCTACGGTCAGAACGACCCGCGGTGAAGATATCGACGCCGCCTGTGGTCAACTCGTTGGTCGCGTGAAAGACCGTACCAAGCGCAGCGAACGCTATATTCAGTCGGTACAGCTTGATGCTGACTAAACGTAAACAGGGCTTATCTTGACTTCCGCCTAGCACGGCGCTTTGATGGTCACGGTTTTTATGTAGCATCAGGTTAGTTGTTGGACGTTCACCACAAGAGGATTTACATGATCGCTCACCGCAGGCGCCTACACCCATCACGGGTGCCCATGCTAGCCGTTCTTATCGGCAGCTTGTGGCTAGCCGGCTGTGCTTCGTCCAGTACTCAGACACCTCAAGCCAATCCAGAAGCGGCTGACGCCTACACGCAGTTAGGCGTTGCTTACCTGGAACGTAATAACCTTCCTCGCGCACTCAATGCACTGGACCGGGCACTAGAGATTGCTCCACGCCATGCAGAAGCACTGCAAGCACTAGCGCTGGTTTACCAACGCCAGGGCGAGCGCGCGCTTGCCAACGACTATTTTCAACAGGCGGTTAACGCTGAGCCGGATTACACACGCGCCCGCAACAACTATGCGGCGTTTTTATACGGGCAGGGCAATTTCAACGCTGCCTGCGAACAGTTAGAAACCGCATCAGAGGATGCCCAGTACGCCAACCGTGCCCAGCTATTTACTAATTTAGGGCAGTGTTATCTGGCACTGGAAGAATTTGATAAAGCGCGCGCTCGGTTGGAGCGCGCGCAGAGTATTGATCCGCGTAATGCACGCGGCTATTTAATGTTAGCTGAACTCGAATATTCGCAGGGCCGTTACACTCAGGCCTGGGCGCCGCTGCAAACCTATTTACAGCTCGCCGAGCCCGACCAAGCAGCGCTAAGAATGGCGGTTGATATCGCCCACGCACGCGGCGAGCATGATGTTGCCGCCGAATACCAGCGCTTGCTAGGCAACGACTGACTGATTGACGCCCTGATCACCGCTTATTTAATGAAGGATGCTCAGCCATGAGCGATACACAGTCACAAGAAAACATTATCGATAGTCCTAACACTACTGGTAGCGCTTCGCCTGGCGAACTGCTTGCTCGCCAACGCGAGCAGCTCGGCATTCCACTCACCGATGCGGCCCGGGCGCTGAATTTGCGCCCCGCCGTGGTGGAAGGGCTTGAGCAGGATGATTATCAGGAAATCCCCGTCGCCGCTTATCGGCGCGGCTATCTGCGCTCTTACGCCAAATACCTGGGCATGGATGACCGGCTGGTGCTTGAGGCGTATCAAGCCCGCAGTGGCGGTACCGACACCGAACGCAAAGTGACGCCGGTCTCCACCGCCAGGCCGCCCTCCCGCGTTGGCGCTTGGCTATTTAAGCTGGTTACCCTGCTAGTGATCGCAGGCCTTATCGCCGTAACCGTGATGTGGTGGCAAAGCCGGGGCGGCAACGAGCCGCCGGGCTTTGGCTCAACCTCTACGGAAGAAACCGCCAACACCCAGGCGGAGCCAGCCAATGAGCCAGCTGAAGCAGAAAGCCCCACGGCTGGCTCAAGCTTCACCAGTGGCGATGAGAACGCGACGCTGCCGAGCAATGCCACTAACGTGTCGCCTTCGCCGTCAGTTGCCCAGGATCAAGCCCCCAGCGCGCAGGATGACGCTGACGCCGTTGCGGGTCTTAACGAATCAATCCTGGATAGTGACAGCGGCACGTCCAGCACTGCCGCAGAAAGCGATGAAGCGAACAGTACCGAGCAGAATGACAGTGCAGATCTCGCAACCGAACAAGAGAGTAACGCTGACAGCGAGCAAACCGCCGCTGCAGAGCCAGCCACCAATGCCAATGTGCTTGAGCTGACGTTTAACGAGCAGTCGTGGACTGAAATTTTTGATGCCACCAACCAGCGCATTTTCGTTGGCTTACAAACGCCCGGCACCTCGACAAGTGTCGAAGGTGAACCCCCTTTTCGTTTAACCGTGGGTAATGCCACCGGCGTTGAACTGCGCTACCAAGGCGAGGTAGTTGATCTTCCCGCCCGCGCAGGCGCCAACAATGTTGCCCGATTCACCTTGGGAGAGTGACCCGTCCTATGCACGCCCCTTCTCCGATAAAACGCCGCCATTCCCGTCAGATTCAGGTTGGAAATGTAGCCGTGGGCGGTGATGCGCCCATTGCCGTACAAAGCATGACCAACACTAACACCCTGGACGTGGCCGCGACCGTAGCGCAAATTCAGCAGCTGGAAAAAGCCGGCGCAGATATCGTGCGCGTCTCCGTGCCGGATATGGACGCCGCCGAAACCTTTGGCCAGATCAAAAAACTGGTCAATATCCCACTGGTTGCCGACATCCATTTTGATTACAAAATTGCCCTGCGCGTTGCCGAGCTAGGCGTCGACTGCCTGCGTATCAACCCAGGCAACATCGGCCGCGAAGACCGAGTACGCGCGGTGGTAAGTGCGGCCCGTGACCATGGGATTCCGATTCGCATCGGCGTCAACGCTGGGTCGCTTGAAAAAGACCTGCAAAAGAAATACGGCGAGCCAACGCCTGCCGCGCTGGTGGAATCTGCCATGCGCCATATTGACTACCTTGATCGCCTCGATTTCCAAGACTTTAAGGTCAGCGTAAAAGCCTCAGACGTGTTTATGGCGGTCGCCGCCTACCGCGACCTTGCCGAGCGCATTGAACAGCCCCTGCACCTGGGCATTACCGAAGCAGGTGGACTGCGCTCAGGCACGGTGAAATCATCGATTGGCCTGGGCATGCTGTTGATGGACGGTATCGGCGACACGATCCGTGTGTCGCTTGCCGCTGACCCAGTGGAAGAGATTAAAGTCGGCTTCGATATGCTGCGAAGCCTCAAGCTGCGCTCTAAAGGGATTAACTTTATTGCCTGCCCCAGCTGCTCACGCCAGAACTTTGATGTTATCAGCACCATGAACCAGCTCGAAGAGCGGTTAGAAGACGTGATGACGCCGCTGAACGTCTCAGTAATTGGCTGCGTGGTTAATGGCCCCGGCGAAGCCAAAGAGACCGATATCGGCTTAACCGGCGGCAGCCCCGCCAATCTGGTCTATATCGATGGCAAACCGGCCAGCAAGCTACGTAACGACCACTTGGTCGACGACCTGGAGCAGCTGATTCGTGAGAAAGTGCGCGAAAAACAGCAGCAGCAAGACGCTATGATCGCCCGCAGCGTTTAACCGCTGGGGCTAGCTGCCAGCCTGGGCAACCAGCGCTAAACGGCAGAATAAGGAGTTTTCATTGAGCAAGTCCGCCGTTAAAAAGATTCAAGCCATCCGTGGTATGAACGACTTATTGCCCAGCGACAGCCCGCGCTGGCAATTTTTTGAAGCCCAAGTACGCCAGCTCATGCTGCGCTACGGTTTCAATGAAATTCGCACGCCGATTGTTGAGCAAACCGCGCTGTTTGCGCGCTCTATCGGTGAAGTGACCGATATCGTCGAAAAAGAGATGTACACCTTCGACGATCGCAACAGCGAAAGTTTGACGCTGCGCCCTGAGGGCACCGCCAGCTGCGTGCGCGCGGCAATGGAACACGGCCTGCTGTACAACCAAACCCAGCGGTTGTGGTACCAGGGCCCCATGTTCCGTTATGAGCGCCCGCAAAAAGGCCGCTACCGCCAGTTTCATCAAATTGGTGTCGAGGCCTTCGGTTTTGATGGCCCGGATATCGACGCTGAGGTGATTCTGCTTTCAGCGCGGCTTTGGAAAGAGCTGGGGCTAATGGAGCACGTTACCCTTGAGCTTAATTCGCTGGGCTCATCTGAGGCGCGTGCGGCCTATCGCGACACGCTGGTGGCCTATTTTGAGCAGCATCATGACGTGCTTGATGAAGACTCCAAACGCCGTTTGACCAGTAACCCGCTGCGCATTCTTGACTCCAAAAATCCGGCCATGGCCGAGATGCTGGATGCCGCGCCGCAGTTGATGGATCACTTGGACGTGGAATCCCGCGAACACTTCGAGCAGCTCACCAAGATGCTTGAAGCGGCAGGTATAGATTATGTAATCAATCCCCGTCTAGTGCGTGGGCTCGACTACTACTGCCGCACCGTGTTCGAGTGGACCACCACCGCACTGGGCAGCCAAGGCACTGTTTGCGCCGGTGGCCGCTACGACGGTTTGGTCGAACAGCTGGGCGGCAAGCCTACCCCGGCGGTTGGCTTTGCCATGGGCATTGAGCGGCTAATTCTGCTGCTCGACACCCTGGAACTGATTCCTCAGGAGGCGCTCGGCGGCTGCGATGTGTATGTGCTACCGATGGACGATAACGCCACCACGGCGGCGATCACGCTGGCTGAGAATTTGCGCGGTGAACTGCCTGAACTGCAACTGCAGCTTCACTGCGGGGGCGGCAGCTTTAAAAGCCGGATCAAAAAAGCCGATAAGAGTGCCGCCTCAATGGCGATCCTGCTCGGCGAAGATGAGATTGCGCAGCAGTCGGCAACGCTCAAGTTTTTACGCGATGATCGCGAACAACAGCGTGTGCCGTTAGCCACTTTAGGCGCTACGCTGCGTGAGCTATTAGCCCCAGGCGCTTAGCCTACGACTGTTTGTGTCTACGACAATAGAGAAATAGGAGCCCGCCCGTGGTGGAGCTGAGAAGCGAAGAAGAGCAGCTAGACGCCGTTAAGCGCTGGTGGAAAGAGAACGGCATGTCGTTGATTGCAGGCGCTGTCCTGGCAGCGGCGGGGGTATTCGGCTGGAATGCTTGGCAGAACTATCAACAGGGTCAGGCCGAAGCCGCCTCCATGCGCTACCAGCAGTTGGTCAATATGACCGCTGGCAACGAGCTTGAAGACGACCAACTGGCAAGCGCGCGTGAAATGGTCGTTGAACTGACCGACGAGCATGGCAACACGCTCTATGCCGAGCTCGCCCTGCTGCTTGATGCTCGCCTGGCGGTACAGCAAGGCGACCTGGAAGGTGCGCGTACCGCGCTGGAAAGTGCTGCCGACTCATCGCGCCGCTACGTACAAAGCCTGGCATGGCTGCGCTTAGCGCGTGTTGAGCTTGCTGACGGCAACCCCACACAGGCCCTTGCGCTATTAGACGAGCCCATTAGCGACGCGTTAGCCGCCCAACGGGCAAACGTGCGGGGCGATGCCTTTGCTGCTCAAGGCGACACTGACGCGGCCCGTGACGCCTGGGAGACCGCGATGGAAGTGTCTCAAACCCAAGACCAGCCGCTTTACGGCGTGCAGTTCAAGCTTGACGATCTCGGCGCTGAGGAGGCGACACAATGACGATTAGCACAGCACTTAATCAGAGCATCTCCAAAAAGCTGATGCGAGTGAGCCTGGGTGCGCTGACACTGGCACTGTTGGCCGGTTGCGCCAGCAAAGGTGACCCCGCTTTTACGCCCAAAGAGTTGCGCAGTTTCGATGAAACCTCCTCGCTAGACACCCAGTGGGATCGAAACGTGGGCGATGGTTTAGGCCATGCTCGCTACCCTATCGCGCCTTCCCGTGAAGGCGACACTGTGTTTGCCGCCGACGTTGAAGGCGTGGTGATGGCCATGAATGCCAATAGTGGCGAAGTGGAGTGGGAAATCGATCTTGATACCACCATCTCTAGCGCATTAACGGCGATTGCCGGTCAGGTTTATCTAGCGACCGGTAACGGCGAAGTGATCGCACTGGATCAAAGCGATGGCAGCGAAAGCTGGCGTTCACGGGTCTCTAGTGAAGTGCTTGCCGCGCCCCAGGCCAATCAGCAACTGCTGGTCGTGCAAAGTGTCGATGGCCGCGTGACAGCCTTGGACCGCGCCACTGGTGAAGAGCGCTGGGTATACACCAGCTCACAGCCTTCACTCACCCTGCGCGGTACCGGCACGCCGATGGTGATTGACCCGGTTAGTTTTGTTGGCCTGGCCAATGGCCGTCTCGCCACGCTGGATAACCGCAGTGGCCAACCGCTATGGGATATGCAGATTGCCACGCCGCAGGGGCGTAGCGAAGTCGAGCGCCTAGTTGATCTTTCCGGCCAGCCGATCATCAGCCCCGATGGGCGCCTGTTCGTGACCAGCTATAACGGCCGCGTCGTTGCGCTTGAAGCCACCCAAGGCGATCTACTCTGGGAAGCGAACCTGTCTAGCCGCCATACGCCCATCCTGGTCGGCGATTTACTGTTTGTGGTTACCGATAACAGCCAAGTCGTCGCGTTAGATGCTAACAGTGGCCGTGAAATCTGGCGTAATGACGATCTTGAAGATCGTTGGTTGACCGCACCCGCCTTTGCCGATGGCCGTTTGGTCGTGGGCGATTTTGACGGTTATCTTCACCTGATTGACGCTCGTGAAGGCAATATCGTAGGCCGCACTCGCGTGCACAGCTCGGGCATCAGCGTTCGCCCGGTCACTGAAGGCAGCACCATTCATGTCCAGGCCAACAATGGTCGCCTGGAAACCCTGGAAGTAACTCCATGACACCCGTCATTGCTTTAGTCGGTCGCCCCAATGTGGGCAAATCGACGTTGTTTAACCGCCTAACGCGCTCGCGTGATGCCCTAGTGGCCGACTTTCCCGGCCTCACCCGCGACCGCAAGTACGGCAATGGCATGCTGGGCGACAAGGTCTATACGGTGATCGACACTGGCGGCATCAGCGGTGACGAAGAGGGTATCGACGCCGCCATGGCGGAGCAGTCGCTTGCTGCCATTGATGAAGCCGATATTGTGCTGTTTATGGTCGACGCTCGCGCCGGTCTTATCGCCGCAGACCAAGCGATTGCCAACCACCTGCGGGTTAATCAGAAAAAAACCTGGCTGGTGGTGAATAAAACCGACGGCCTGGAAGAGCACTCGGCGATGGGCGACTTCTGGTCGCTGGGCCTTGGCGACCCCTGGCCGATTGCCGCCGCCCACGGGCGCAACGTTTCTACCCTGATTGACGTGGTACTAGAACCGTTTCCCGAGCGCGATGCCAGCATCCCTGCCGATACCGGCAGCAAAGGCGTTCGTATCGGCGTGATTGGTCGCCCGAACGTGGGCAAATCAACATTGGTCAATCGCCTGCTGGGCGAAGACCGTGTGGTGGTTTTTGATGAAGCGGGCACCACCCGCGACGCCATCGAGATCCCCTTCGAGCGCCGCGGCAAGCCTTACGTACTGATTGACACCGCGGGTATCCGGCGGCGTAAGAACGTGAGTGAAATCGCTGAGAAGTTCTCCATCATCAAGACGCTGGATGCGATTAAAGAGTCGCATGTAGTGATCATGGTGCTGGATGGTTCCAGCGGTCTGGTGGAGCAGGATTTGCACCTGCTGGACTACGTATTAACCACCGGGCGCGCGCTGGTGCTGGCGGTTAACAAGTGGGACGGCCTGGAGAGCGAAGCCAAGGACAAGATGCGCACCGAAGTGAAGCGCCGCCTGGGCTTTGCCGATTACGCCGAGCTGCACTTTATCTCCGCTCTGCACGGCACCGCGGTAGGTGACCTTTACCCCTCGATCGACCGCGCCTTTGATGCCGCTAACGCTCACTGGTCGACCAATCGTTTAACGACCCTACTGCAAGATGCCGTCAGCCAGAATCCTCCGCCGATGGTACAAGGCCGACGGATCAAGCTGCGCATGGCTCACCAGGGTGGCAGCAACCCGCCGATTATCGTCGTACACGGTAACCAAACAGAGTCATTGCCTGAAGCGTACCGTCGTTATCTCACCAATACGTTCCGCAAGGTATTGAAGGTACGCGGCACGCCTATTCGCTTTGAGTTTCGCTCGGGCAGCAACCCGTTTGACACCATGGCGGGCGCCAGCGACAAAGAGAAAGCCAAAAAGCGCGAGCTTAACCGCACCAAAGAAGCGCGCAAGAGCCGTCGTTAATTCGCTATCTTGGTTATTCAAATTCGCCCGTTTGCACCGTCAAGCGGGCGTTTTGGTTACCCCCTATCCCAGGTAACACCCGCGATAACAGTTTCGCTTGACAGCGTCCGGTTTCGGCCCTCAAATAGCCGCGATTTTACTGGGCTGTCATTCATGCCCACTCCATATCACCCACCCCCATCACCACTCTTGCTGCCCTACTTGTATGCTGCTTATGCGCTGCGTAGGGGGAGAACGTTATGCTTTATGCTGCTCGCCGTTGGCTAATTCTATTGGGCTTAACCAGCCTGTTAACGGGCTGTCTCGCCCTGCCCCAAACCGGCCTATTTGCGTTTCGCTTGGCGGTGACCTCCCTGGGGGTCGAAGATGTACGCATTGGCCCTTACAGCATTAATGCTGGGTTGGATACGAGTGACCTAACCAGCCTGATTGCTTCCAGCCTGGGCGCGGGCAGCCTGCCCATACAAGCCACTATTGCCATGGGCCTTGGCTTACCCGCAGGCATGCCGCCGGTGGAAATGTCAGGCTTTCGCTGGTCGTTAGATATGCCGGGCGTTGACCCTGTGCAGGGCAACTATGAGCAGGATGTCACGCTCACCTCCGGCGACGATGCCAATTTACGCCTGCCAGTTGCCTTTGATGTGCTGGGAACCGACACTCAACGCATGGCGCCCATGCTGGAGCTTGCCAGTCAGCTGGCGTCTCAAGGCGAGCTACCGCCCGGTAGCCAACTGGCTATCACGCCAGGCGATCTGCGCGGTTTAGGTATGCGGCTCCCTGCAGGTTTGTTGACGCCCACGATTCGCCTAAACGTGGGTGCCGATGGGCAGCTAGTCCCTCAGCGCTGAGGGTTGCTCAGTTCAGCCTCCATGTCCGCCCTCCAGGTGGGTTATGATGGGAGGGATTGATTTACTGTTATCAGCGGTTATCTTGTGAGCAAGAAACCCACTCGTCTATAAGGAAACCGTCTCATGCGTTGGCTTCGCCCTATCGCCGTTACCGCTTTATGCGCTTCTATCGCCGCTTGTACCACGTCTCCCACCGGTCGTTCGCAGCTGTTGCTGCTTTCTGATGGTGAGCTTAATGAGATGGGGCGGCAGGCATTTTCTCAATATCAGCAGGAGCTTCCTACTGCCAACCAGTCTAGCCAGCGCTATGTACAATGCATCGCTGATGCCATCGTCGCGGAATTGCCTGCTGAGCAGCAGCAGCTAGATTGGCAGATTCGCGCATTTGAATCGGAACAGCCTAATGCTTTCGCCCTGCCCGGCGGCTATATGGGCGTGAACACTGGCATGTTGGATATCGCTACCACCCAAGACCAGCTGGCGTCCGTCATCGGCCACGAGATTGGCCACGTGCTAGCGAACCACGCGAATGAGCGCGCCTCTACCGAGAACGCTACCTCATTGGGCCTGTCGGTAATCTCCAGCACTTCTAGCATGCAGTCCGCCGGTGGCCAGCAGCTCATGGGCTTGCTTGGTATGGGCGCACAGTATGGCATTGTGCTGCCGTTCTCGCGGGCGCATGAAAGCGAGGCCGATGTGATTGGTCTGGACCTAATGGCACAAGCTGGCTTCAACCCACGTGAAAGCGTCACCCTGTGGGAAAATATGCAGGCAGCCACAGGCGGCGGTGCTCCGCCCGAGTGGATGTCGACCCACCCAGGCCAAGGCCAACGTATTGAAGGCCTGCAAGGCAACATGGACCAAGCGATGGCCCTCTATGAGCAAGCCCGCAACAATGGTCGCACGCCGAACTGCCCACGCCCTTAACGGTTTACGTTGAGGTTTGACATTCGGCTCTTGAGGTTTCAATGATTAGACTAGGGTTACTGCTGCTGGTATTGCCGCTGTTTGTGCTGATGGGCGTCTTTTTCTGGGAGTTAAACGATGTACGTGCCTGCCAGCTAGACGGCGGTCACTGGAACTATATCGAGAGTGTTTGCGTCGATACCCCGCAGCCGTTCGTCTCCTGGCTGCAGCGCTCGCCACTGCTCGTCAACGGTGGCATGGTGCTCTCGGTGGTAGGCCTGGTGATGTGCATGGTGGGGCTATATGTAAAACGCGCTAAGTGAAGCGTTTTTAGCATCAAAAAAGCGGGACGGATACACTATCCGGCCCGCTTTTTTTCGCAACACTCACCAGCAGCAATGATTACCAGACACAACGTTTACCAGACCTAATGATTAATAATTAAGCGATTGGCGCAGTATTTCCCGCACAGGAACGGTATCAGGCCTGACGTTACGCCAGAGAAAAAACGACTCGGCCGCTTGCTCTACCAACATACCTAAGCCGTCTAGCAGCTTCGCACCGCGCGGGCCTGCCCATTGCAAAAACACCGTCGGCTCGGCCCCGTACATCATGTCGTAAGCCCAGGCATTAACGGCAAAGAGCTCATCAGGTAGCGGCGGCAACTCGCCTGTAAGGCTGGCGCTGGTGCCGTTTATCACCACATCAAAGACGCCGCTGACGGTGTCAAAACTACCGCCATGAATGCTTCCCAGATCGGCAAAATCGCTGGCCAACTGCTCTGCTTTGGCAGCGGTGCGATTAACCACGACGACTTCGCTGGGCTGCTCGGCAAGCATTGGTTCCAGAATGCCACGCACTGCGCCGCCGGCTCCTATCACCAATACACGCTTTCCCGCTAACGCCACGCGGTGGTAGGCCAAATCACGCACTAGGCCAATACCGTCAGTCGTATCGCCGTAGGTGCGGCCGTTGCCGCCAAGAATCAACGTATTGACCGCGCCTGCCCGACGGGCTCGATGGCTCAACGTATCGCACAGCGCGAAAGCATCTTCTTTGAACGGCACGGTGACATTGGCGCCGCGCCCACCTGCGTCGATAAACGCCCGCCAAGCACCCGCAAAGCCATCCACCGGTGCTTCTTCAGTGGTGTACTCAAGGGCTTGTTGCGCCTGATGGGCAAACTCAGTGTGGATCAGCGGTGATTTGGAGTGCTTAACGGGGTTGCCAAACACGCAGTAGCGATCGGTCATCAGAGCTCTCCGCTAGTGGTTAACGGTGTCTCACCAGTGGCTTCGCCGAGCCAGTCCCGGGGGTGTAAAAAGTCCTGCAAACGCGCTTCGGCGCTGCCGGCTTCCGGCTCAAAGGCGTACTCCCAGCGCGCCAAGGGGGGCATCGACATTAAAATGGACTCCGTGCGTCCGCCGCTCTGCAAGCCAAACAGCGTACCGCGATCCCACACTAAATTGAACTCCACGTAGCGGCCACGGCGATAAAGCTGGAACTCGCGCTCGCGCTCGCTCCAGGCATCGTTCTTGCGGCGCTCCACGATGGGCAAATAAGCCTCTAGGAAGCTGTCGCCCACCGCCCGCTGCATGGCAAAACAGTCGGCAAACTCGCCTTCATTTAAGTCATCGAAAAACAGCCCGCCAACGCCGCGGGTTTCATCGCGGTGTTTGAGATAGAAGTACTCATCGCACCAGGATTTGTAGCGGGCGTAAACGTCATCGCCAAAGGGGTCACAGGCGGCTTTTGCTACCCGGTGCCAGTGGACGACATCTTCCATCACAGGATAAAACGGCGTTAAGTCGAAACCGCCGCCAAACCACCATACCGGTGGCTCGCCGACTTTCTCAGCAATAAAGAAGCGCACGTTGCCATGGCTGGTGGGCACATGCGGGTTTTCAGGGTGCAGCACCCAGGAAACACCCACCGCGTGAAAACTTCGCCCAGTAAGCTCAGGGCGCGCGGCGGTAGCGGAAGGCGGCAGCTGGGTGCCATACACATGTGAAAAGTTGACGCCGCCCTTTTCAAATACGCCGCCATTAGTCATCACACGCGAGCGACCACCGCCCCCCTCTTCACGCTCCCAACTATCTTCTTGGAACTGGGCAGCCCCATCGGCTTCGGCTAATCCAGCACAGAGCCGTTCCTGCAGATCAAGAAGGTAGCGTTTAACGTCATCAAGGTGCTCGTGGGCCACGGTAACTCCTGAGGGGTAAAGGGTACATAAATCGACATGAAGGTCTGCTTAAGGACGCATGATTTTGCCAGTGGCTAAATCCCTAATCGTGCTGGGCTTGGCATTGCCGCCTAGCTCGCCTTTCACCACATAAGCCACTTCATCGCCAAAGATTGCAGTGATTTCAGCGGCACTCATGGCGGGCGGCTCTCCAGCCCGATTGGCCGAGGTCGACACCAGCGGGCCACCGAAGGCTTCGCATAAGGCTTTCATCAGCGGATGGTCGGTCACTCGTAGTGCGACTCGCTCATGGGCGCCTCGTACCAGCCCATGGCTGCGACCATAATCGGGCACTAGCCAGGTGTTGGGGCCTGGCCAGCTTGCCGCGAGAGGTGCATGCAGCGCGAGAGGAAGCTGGCTCAACCAGGGTTGGAATTGCTCGATACTGGCGGCAACGAGAATGACCCCTTTAGCCGGGTCACGCTCTTTCATACGCATCAGGTGCGCTAAGGCTTCGTCGTTTTCCGGGTCGCAGCTAAGCCCCCAAACTGCTTCTGTGGGGCAAGCAACCACTCCCCCGGCACGCAGCGCGCTAATCGCTGGGGCTAGATCAGTCGCCAAACTCATGGTCTCTCCTCACGGCTAACATGCCTTTAATGGGGTTATCCTATCATGGCCTCGGCAACCGCACCCAGCCTCCCGCCTGCTGGCTTACCCAACCGTCTAATTCAAGCATCAGCAGGCGTTGCTGGCAGTCGCTGACCGTCACGCCGGTGGTGTGCACCAAGAGATCAATCGGCGTTGGGGTGGCCGATAATGACGTTAACAATGAATCGGGTAAGCTATCGTCTGACAAGCTTTCGGCAGGCAAGCTTTCATTGGACAAGCTATCGGGAAGAGGTGCTTGCTCCGATGGCTTGTCTATCGTCGAGGGCTGGATAAACGCCTCCGCCCAGTGGCCAAGATCGGCGATGATATCGTCGACACTGCAGGCCAGATGAGCCGCCCCTTGACGCAGTAGTGCCAAACAGCCGCGGGCCTGCACGTTGTGCAGCGAACCGGGCAGCACGAACAGCTCGCGATTTTGCTCTAAGGTGAGCCGCGCGCTGACCAACGAACCGCTTTTTTCGGTAGCTTCGACCACCAGTGTTCCGAGCGAGAGACCGGTAACAATTCTATTGCGGCGCGGAAAAAACGCTGGGCGGGCCACGGTTCCAGGCGGGTGCTCTGACAACAACAGCCCACCGGGCAGACGACTGAGCTGTTCATGAAGGTCACGATGGGAGGCGGGATAGATCACATCCACACCGCAGCCGAGTACCGCCACCGTGCTTCCACCGGCGGCTAAGGTCGCACGCTGGGCAACGCCGTCTACCCCTAGCGCCATGCCACTCACCACGCACCAGCCGCGGCGGGCCAGGTCACGGGCAAACGTTTGAGCATTGTGGGTACCTTCCCCGGTCGGGCGGCGGGTGCCGACCATGGCCAGTTTGGGGCCTTCCAGCGCGCCAAGATCCCCCTGAGCCCAGAGCACTACGGGTGGGTCGGGCAACTCATTTAGTAGTGCAGGCCAAGCGGGGTGGTCACGATGCAGCAGATGCCGGTTTGGGCCGTTTTGCTGCCACGCCAGGGTCTCATCAACGACCTTTTGCAGTGGGCTACGGGCCGGGTGTTCTAACCACAGGCGCAGCTCGCTGGCCGCACGACTAGGTAATGCTGCCAACCACCCTTCTGGCCACTGCGGCTGGCGGGCTACTAATTGTGCAATACGCAGCGCGCCCATACCGGGTAATGCATTGACCGCCAGCCATGCCTGAGCGTCCATACCACCTCCTTAATCAACACGTTTGCCGCCCGCTAGTTAGCCGGTGACGCTACTTGATCACCTACTTCCAATACGCGGGACGCCTGCATCACTAATGCGTAGCTAACGTGATCATAGGGTTTAAACACCATCACAATGCCTGCCTCGGTGCTGGGTAGTCGCACCAGCTCCTGGGTCCGGGGGTCATTGATTAACTCCCCTTGCTGATTAACCCGCAGCACATGGCCCGCCTGCAAGCCATCCAGGGTGCCCAGATCCAACGCGACAATTTGGTAGCGGCCAATAAAACGCACGCCACCGGGTACGGCAATAATATGCCCTTCAACCGGGTTTAACGGTGCGCGGGGCATAAACTCACTGCTTAGCTCGCGCTCTTCCAGTGGCAAGACAATATCGTTAACGCGCACTTCCTGATGGGAGCTAATGACTTCAAGCTGGACAATATCGCCCTCACTGCTGATATGTCGGGCGACGCCTACATTGATCAGCTCCAGTCCAAGCGGTGTGCCATCCATCGCCTGATAGGGTTCCGATTGCCGGTAGATACCCACCTCACCATGGCGCGGCACCTCCCCTCGCACATAGATACGATCACCGGCACCGCTGATCAAGCGGCGATCATTACCGGCGACCACATAAGCCAGCTCCTGCAACTCAGCAGCATCATCCACGACGCGATGTTCGCGTAAAAAAGCCCGCGCCACCTCCATGGGAATCGGCGCAATCGCCTCCCGGTGAGGCAAGGTACGCACCTGCGGAGAAAGCTTCACCACATTTTGGCCACGTTCAAGCGCTAAACAGGGGGAACCCTGGCAATCATTAAGCACTAGTACATCACCTGGGTAGATCAAGTGCGGGTTAGCGATCTGGGGGTTGTGCTGCCACAACTGGGGCCACTGCCAGGGGGTGTGCAGAAAACGCCCGGCGATATCCCAAAGCGTGTCACCTGAAACCACCTGATAGCGTTCAGGCGCATCGCTACGCAGGCGCTCCCACGCGGCAGCATCGAAACTTACCAGCATCACTGCACTCAGCAGCAAACCACTTAAAGCCCCGCCATAGGCGTGTCGTTTCGCCGCCATCCTACCCTCCCCTGTGAGTGTGTCATTATGAATGTTCTATTATTGATAACACGCCCCTCGCCTTGGCCACCCATGCCCAGAAACGTTGACAGCATGATATAGTGACCCATCATAAAGTACCTAGGTGAGAAGACGCTCGTCACCACCTAGCTTGACTTAATTTAGACTCAGCATAACGGTGATTGTAACGCCATGGCCAAACTCCCTATTCTTGAATTCCCCGATGAGCGCCTGCGCACCAAGGCTGCTGCGGTGGAAACCGTCGATGATGAAGTGCGTAAACTCGTCGACGATATGCTGGAGACCATGTATGACGCCCGTGGTATCGGTCTCGCCGCGACGCAGATCGATGTCCATCGGCGTGTGGTCGTCATGGATGTCAGCGACGATAACTCCCAGCCGCTGGTGCTCATCAACCCGCGCTATACCCCGATTGGCGATGAAAAAGAGCCTTTGTCAGAAGGCTGCCTGTCGATTCCTGACTACTACGCTGAAGTGCCCCGCTATCTCAAAGTGCAGCTCAATGCGCTTGATCGCAATGGCGATGCCTATGAACTAGAGGCCGAAGGCCTGCTGGCACACTGTATTCAGCATGAGTATGACCACCTTGAAGGCGTGCTGTTTGTTGACTACCTGTCGCCGCTAAAGCGTGACCGCATCCGCAAGAAAATGCAGAAACGCCATAAGCAGATCCAGGACGCCTAAGCCCTTTTCTACCGATCTCTTTTCCTACTTACATTCCAGATACGCCAGGTAGCCCTCAACTTATGTCACGATTGCGCGTTGTTTTTGCCGGCACGCCTGAATTCGCCGCCTCAAGTCTTGCAACGCTGCTGGAAAGCCAGCATGAGGTGGTCGCGGTGTATACCCAGCCCGACCGCCCCGCTGGGCGCGGGCGCAAACTCACGCCCAGTCCAGTCAAACAGCTGGCGCTGGAGCACGGTCTGCCCGTTTATCAGCCCCAGACGCTAAAAGAGCCCGCGGCTCAGGCCGAGCTGGCCGCGCTTAATGCGGACATCATGGTCGTTGTCGCCTACGGGCTGCTGCTTCCCCAGGCCGTGTTGGATATACCGCGCTTAGGCTGCGTGAACGTGCACGCCTCGCTACTACCCCGCTGGCGCGGCGCTGCCCCCATCCAGCGGGCAATCGAAGCGGGCGATAGTGTATCGGGCGTGACCATCATGCAGATGGACGCTGGCCTGGATACCGGCGCAATGCTTTCAGAAGTACGCACACCAATTACGCCACGCACCACCGGCGGCGATTTGCACGACCGCCTCGCGATTCAAGGCGCCAATGCGTTGATCAACACGCTGGATGCCCTGGCCACCGGCACCGCTCACGCCACGCCTCAGCCGGATGAAGGCGTGACCTACGCTGCCAAACTCAGCAAAGCGGAAGCCGAACTCGATTTCACTCAGCCCGCGCAGCAACTCGCCTGCAAAATTCGCGCTTTCAACCCCTGGCCGGTGGCTTGGTGCGCACTAGGGGATGATCGTTTGCGCCTGCTAATGGCGAACGTAGAGGAAGGCGTGCAGCCACCAAGCGTCCCAGGCACGCTGCTTGAGCATGGTGACGATCATTTACGCATTGCCTGCGGCACCGAAGGACGCGAAGTATTGTGTATCACCAGCGCGCAACTGCCCGGCGGTAAAGCCATGGCCGTGCGAGAGCTACTTAATGCACGCCACGCGCGCCTTGCCACCGGCACTCGTCTTGGTGCTCATCTTGACACTCGTCTTGATAAACCAGCGGCTCAGGCCAGCGAAGGAGAAACACCATGAGCCAAAAACGCTCCCCTCAAAGCGGCGGCAGCGGCCAGGAAGTACGCGCTGCTGCAGCCCGCGCGCTGGCACCGGTACTCAGCGACCAAGGCTCACTGGCGGGGTTGGACGAGCACAGCGTGGTCGCTCGCGACCGCGGGCTGCTCAAAGAGCTCTGTTTTGGCACCTGCCGTCGCTTACCGCGTCTTGAAGCGTTAGCGGGCGTGCTGCTTAAGCAACCGTTTAAGAAGCGCGACAGCGATGTTCAGGCGCTGCTGCTGATAGGTATCTATCAACTGCTCTACATGCGCATCCCTGCACACGCAGCGGTAGGCGAAACCGCGGGCGCTGCGCGCTTACTGAACAAAGAGTGGGCCACCCGCGTGCTCAACGGCTGCCTGCGTCGCCTGCAGCGCGAATCCGAGGCGCTCCAGGCCCAGGTAGATCGGGATGAGAGCGTCGCGCTAGAGCACCCGCCGTGGCTACTCAATGCCTTGCGTCAGGCGTGGCCGGAGCAGTGGCGGGTGATTATTGAAGCCAACAACCACGCTGGCCCGATGACATTAAGGGTGAACCAGCACCACAATGATCGTGAAGCCTACCTGTCGCTGCTCACCGAGCAAGGGCTAAGTGGCCACCTGTGCCCTCACGCACCAGACGCCATCACGCTGGAAACACCCTGCGATGTGATGTCGCTGCCTGGCTTTGAAGAGGGGCATGTCAGCGTTCAGGACGAGGCCGCTCAGCTCTCGGCGGTGTTGTTAGGCCCGGTGCTCGCGCCACGGCCAGGCGCGCACGTTTTGGATGCTTGTTGCGCGCCCGGCGGCAAAACAGCCCATTTGCTCGAACAATTCGACATCAACCTAACCGCGATCGATAGCGATAATCAGCGCCTGGCACGGGTGGAAGACACTCTTAACCGACTAGGCGTAGAGGCCGTTCTTCAGCATGCCGATGCCACCGAGCGCGACTGGTGGAACGGCACACCGTTTGATGCCATTCTGCTCGATGCCCCTTGCTCGGGTACTGGGGTCATTCGACGCCACCCGGATATCAAAAAGCTGCGCCGTAAAGACGATATTCGCCCACTGGCCAAGCTTCAGCGCCAGTTGTTGGATAATTTGTGGCCAATGCTGCGCGAAGGCGGCACCCTACTCTACGCCACCTGCTCGGTACTGCCGGAAGAGAACAGTGAGCAGATCGAAGCGTTTCTTGCCCGCACGCCTGACGCTCATGTTACTACACCTAACGACGTTGCCTGGGGCATTCCCAGCGGAGCGGGGCGCCAATTGTTTCCGGCGCAGAGCAGTCACGATGGCTTTTTTTATGCCAGACTAGAGAAGCGGTCTGCCTAGGCGCTAACTGATGCCAGGGCAGTGAATTTCAGACAAGGAAGGAGACATTATGAGTCATCACACCTACAAGCATGTAGAACTGACCGGATCTTCCGAGAAAGGTATTGAAGAAGCGGTACAGAATGCATTGGCCAAAGCATCAGAAACGATTAAGCACATGCGTTGGCTAGAAGTGGTCGACACCCGTGGCCACATTGAAGATGGCCAAGTGGCTCACTGGCAGGTCACGGTCAAAGTCGGCTTTACGCTAGAATAATCCTCACCTGCTTTTCAGCGGCGGCTGGTTTACACTGGCCGCCGTCTTTATTGCAGCGCATGATAAACGCTCCTGAATGAAAGTTTACGTCTTGAACGTCAGGACTGGGTCTTAAGACTGCCTCCTGGTCTTAGCGACATCGCGCTGGCGCTTTTAATGGAACCGATGCTCAGCAATGAAAATCATCATTCTCGGCGCCGGCCAAGTCGGCGGCACCCTGGCAGAACACCTCGCTCGCGAGGAGAACGACATCACTGTCGTTGATACCGACGCCAAAAAACTGCGCGACCTACACACCAAACTCGATATCCGCACCGTGACCGGCGCGGGCTCTTACCCTATTGTGCTGCGTCAGGCAGGCTGCGAAGACGCCGATATGCTGATCGCCGTCACCAACAGCGACGAGATCAATATGATCGCCTGCCAGGTCGCCCATACGCTGTTTCGCACTCCGACCAAGATCGCCCGGGTGCGTGCTACGGCGTATTTAACCCGTAAAGGCCTTTTTGCCCACGAAGCGATTCCCATTGATGTCCTCATCAGCCCCGAGCAGGTGGTCACCGACCACGTGCGCCGCCTGATTGAACACCCCGGTGCGTTACAGGTATTGGAGTTTGCCGGTGGTCTGGTGCAGCTGGTGGCGGTAAAGGCATTCTACGGCGGCCCGCTGGTGGGTCAGGATTTAGCCTTTCTACGCCGCCATATGCCCAACGTGGATACCCGCGTGGCCGCCATCTATCGCCGTAGCCGACCGATTATCCCCCGCGGCGATACAGTCATCGAAGCCGACGATGAGGTTTTCTTCCTGGCCGCTCGCCGCGATATTCGCGCGGTGATGAGCGAGCTACGCCGGGTCGAGCGTGATTTCCGCCGCGTCGTCATTGCCGGGGGCGGTAATATCGGCGAGCGGCTGGCGGAGCATTTGGAGCATAGCCACCAGGTCAAGATCATCGAGCACAACTTGGAACGCTGCACCACGCTCTCTGAGCGGTTGGATCGCACCGTGGTGCTCCATGGCAGCGCCACCAGCAAGCGCCTGCTGGAAGAAGAGAACATCGAAGAGTGCGATATCTTCTGCGCGCTGACCAACGACGACGAAGTCAATATCATGTCGTCGTTGCTCGCCAAGCGTTTAGGCGCCAAGAAGGTGCTGACACTGATTAACAACGCCGCTTACGTAGACCTGGTGCAGGGGGGCGAGATTGATATCGCCATTTCGCCCCAACAGGCGACCATCGGCAGCCTGCTGACCCACGTGCGTCGCGGCGACATCGTCAACGTGCACTCGCTGCGACGGGGTGCCGCCGAGGCCATCGAAGCGATTGCCCACGGTGACAAGCAGTCCTCTAAAGTGGTCGGCCGTACTATCCGCGAGATCGGTCTGCCCGAGGGCACCACCATCGGCGCGATTGTGCGCGGTAAAGAGGTCATCATTGCCCACGGCGATGTGATGGTTGAGAGCGGCGACCACGTGATTCTGTTTGTGATCGACAAGCGCCGCATCCGAGACGTAGAGCGCTTATTCCAAGTCGGTCTCACGTTCTTTTGATAACCCCCGAACCACTGCCGCTGGCAGCCAATAACAGGAGCATGCGACAACCATGAGTCTGCGGGTTATTTTGCGCATTTTAGGGCTGTTGCTGATGCTATTCAGCCTGACCATGCTTCCTCCAACGCTGATTTCACTCTGGTTTCGCGACGGCGTATGGAGTGCCTTTATTAGCGGCATTGCAATTTCGGTGGTGACCGGATTGCTGCTTTACCTGCCTAACCGCCGCGCGCAAAAAGAGCTGCGTATCCGCGATGGTTTTATTATCGCCGCAATGTTCTGGACGGTGCTGGCGCTATTTGGCTCGCTGCCGCTAATGCTGTTTGGCGAAGGCTCACTGAATATTACCGATGCGGTATTTGAATCGTTCTCCGGTTTAACCACTACCGGCGCTACCGTGATTACCGGCATCGACTTTTTACCCGAATCGATTCTCTACTACCGCCAGCAGCTCCAGTGGCTGGGCGGCATGGGGATCGTCGTATTGGCCGTCGCCATTTTGCCCACTCTAGGGGTTGGTGGCATGGCACTTTATCGCACCGAAATACCGGGGCCGCTGAAAGACTCCAAGCTCACCCCACGTATTACCGAAACCGCCAAGGCACTGTGGTATATCTACGCCACGCTTACCCTCGCCTGCATGATCGCCTATATGTTGGCGGGCATGAGCTGGTTCGATGCGTTAAGTCATAGCTTTTCGACCGTCGCCAACGGCGGGTTTTCTACCTATGACGCCAGTATCGGCTATTTTGATAGCGCCACGATTGAAATGATCTGCATCGCCTTCATGCTTATTTCTGCCTTCAGCTTTAGCCTGCACTTTATCGCCTGGCGGGAAAAAAGCCTGTTGCACTACTTTCACGACCCTGAAGCACGTTTTTTGATGCTGTTTCTGCTCGCCTTGTCTGTAATCACCGTGTTGTCGCTGTTGTTAACCAATACCTATGACACACTGCGCGGGCTACGCCACGGGGTTTTCCAAGTCGTCTCGGTCGCCACCACGGCGGGTTATAGTGTCGCCGACTTCTCCATGTGGCCTGGCGCCCTACCCTTTCTGCTGTTTGTCGCGGCGTTCGTCGGTGGCTGCTCCGGTTCTACCGGTGGCGGCATGAAGGTCATTCGGATTATCTTGATCCTTAAACAGGGCATGCGCGAGATTATGCGGCTGATCCACCCCAATGCGGTGATTGCGGTCAAAGTGGGCAAAGTCAGCGTGCCCGACAGCATTGCCCAAGCGGTATGGGGGTTCTTTTCGGTTTACATGTTGCTGTTCTTTATCATGTTGGTCGGGGTGATGGCGACTGGGGTTGACCAGGTAACGGCTTGGTCCACTGTGGGGTCAGCGCTCAACAACCTAGGCCCAGCGCTGGGTGAAGCAAGTACCCACTATGGTGAGATGCCCACGCTAGCAAAATGGATTCTGGTACTCGCCATGCTGCTCGGGCGACTGGAAATTTTCACGGTTCTAGTGCTGTTTACCCCCGCTTTTTGGCGGCGTTAAGCCCTGCATATCAGACATGCACTTCAGACCCCTTATTGATCTTGAGAGCCATTAATGTCCCACGAAGAAACGTCCCATCAAGACACGCCTCACCAAAAGACTGGGCCGCAGGCGGAAATGCCGGCCGCACTCCCGGCCACCAGTGGGCCATTAACAACGTTCACTATCGGTGAAACCCGCTACACGCTGTTGGGTACGGCCCATGTGTCGGCAGAAAGTGCCGACGATGTGCGCAAACTGATAGATAGCGGCGCCTTTGATGCGGTGGCCATCGAACTCTGCGATGCTCGTCACCACAGCATGTCGAACCCAGACGCCATGGGCGAGCAGGACCTGTTTCAAGTATTCAGGGAAGGCAAAGCGGGCATGGTCGCGGCGAGCTTAGCGCTTGGCGCTTTTCAACAGCGTATTGCTGACCAATCCGGCATTCAGCCTGGGGCCGAAATGCGCGCTGCCGTTGAAGAAGCCAGTCGTCTCAAGCTGCCACTGCTGCTGGTCGACCGCGATGTAGGCGTGACGCTAAAGCGCATCTACCGCAACGTGCCCTGGTGGCAGCGCTTTTCGCTATTTTCAGGGCTTATCGGCAGCGTGCTCTCGCGTCAGGATGTCTCTAAAGAGGACATCGAAAAACTCAAAGAAGGCGACATGCTGGAAGCCACCTTCAGCGAGTTTGCCACCGAATCCGAAGCGCTCTATACGCCGCTGATTCGCGAGCGCGACCGCTACATGGCGCTACGGTTAGCCGAAGAGGCGCCGCCAGGGCGCTACCAGCACGTGCTGGTGGTGATTGGTGCAGGCCACTTAAAAGGCACCGGCGAACACTTGGAAGCACCACTGCCCGCCGACCCGAAAATAGAGCGCGAATCGTTGGAGGCCACTCCGCCGCCGTCCAAACTGTGGAAAGCTCTGCCTTGGCTGATTACCGCGTTGGTACTCACCGGCTTTGCGATTGGTTTTTCGCGCAATACTGACCTTGGCTGGCAGCTGGTACTTGAGTGGTTCTTGATTAACGGCATTCTCTCTGGTGGGGCGACCATCATTGCCCTGGCGCACCCGGTGACCGTGATTGCGACTTTCTTTGCCGCGCCGCTGACCTCGTTGAACCCAACGATTGGCGCTGGCTTTGTCGCCGCTGGGGTTGAGCTCTATATGCGCAAACCCAAAGTGCGCGATTTTTCATCGCTGCGCCACGATGTGACGCAATTAAAAGGCTGGTGGCAAAACCGCGTATCGCGCACCCTGCTGGTGTTTATTCTCGCCACACTAGGCTCTGCGGTGGGCACCTGGGTAGCCGGGTTCAGAATCGCCGGCGCCCTGTTTGGCAACGCGTAAAACGCCCTCACAGCGCTCATTCCTCTATGGGCGCTGCTTCTTGTTTGGCTAACAGGCGCCGCATCGCCGCGGTCGGCGAGTCGATTTTGTGATGCAGTCGGCTCGCCGCGTAGCTATCGTTAAACACCTCAAAGTAATCATCCAGCACATCCGCAGCGACCGTATCTCCGCCCTGACGCAGCAGCTCAATCGCCACTTCCGCAGTACAAAGGTGCGATTTTGACGCCGGTTTGCGCAGCCGATAACGCGTCTCCCGCTCGGTTCTCAATGGCAGCACAGGCAATGCATCCAGATAGGCGCTTTTACGGAACATGCGCCGCGCCTGACGCCAGGTGCCATCCAGAATGATAAATACCGGAATGCGCGTCTGCGCTTTCGCCGCATGCACCGCTTCGATACCCACCACCCGATCCGCGTAGTCGGGCTGGTCATCGGGAAAAATCACAAAGGGAGCATAGCGAGGGTCTTTCAACAGCGCTGACAGCTGTGCATCCGGCGCCGTACGGTACCAGGTAAAGATTCGCGTCTCGCTAAGCACATCACCAATCAAGCGACCGGTATTCGTCGGTTTGTAGTGCTCGATCGAATGCGTTAACAGCCATACCTGAGCGACGCTTTCCGCCTTCACTTGATAGGGGCACAAACAATTAAGCACCGGTAAATTGCACCCTTCACAGCGCGTGACAAAACTGCCGCGCGCTTTGAATTCACGCCTGGGCGGGCGCGGATGCTCATTGCTGGGACTGTTAACACAGCCCTTATCAACACAGTCCTTATCAATAGAGCCCTTATCAGCAGAGCTTTTAAAAGCAGACATCCGCGCTCCAAAGAGTGGGGGAAACTAAGAGTGAAAAAGGGCGCAGAGTTTGACATCCTCCCCTCCCTCAGCTTGCGCTGCCGCCTTGCGGCGGAAAGGAAGGGGATTCCCTGGTTGTCACCTCCCAGGTTCCTGCTTCGTTGTTCGCCGCCTTCAATGCCTTGGCATTGCCGGTCTTACACAAACTCCACAGGCGTAGATTCCCGAGTGCCCCTCGGTATTTACTTCAACTGTCGGCACCGGCTAACAGCGCGGTGCCTGCTTGTAGGATATTGCGGGCGGCATTGAGGTCACGGTCAATGCCCTGGGTGCCGCAGTCTGGGCAGTCCCAGGTGCGGACATTCAGCGGCAGAGAGGCCATCACATACCCGCAGCCATGGCAGCGCTTGCTGCTAGGATACCAGCGATCAATTTGGACGAACTGCCGTCCCGCCCAAGCCGATTTGTACTCAAGCTGGCGCACCAGCTCACCCCAGCCGACATCGCTAATGGCATTGGATAGATACCGGTTTTTGACCATAGTCTTAACCTGCAAACTCTCCGCCGCGATCACTTGGTTCTCGTTAACAATCTGGCGGGTGAGCTTGTGCAGGTGGTCAAGCCGGGTATCGGCAATTTTAGCGTGGCATTGGGCGACCTTTAGCCGCGCCTTGGCGCGGTTATTCGAGCCTTTTTGCTTGCGGCTTAACTGCTGCTGCGATCGCGCCAGTTTTCGGGCATAGCGTGCCGTATGCCGCGGGTTATTAACCCGCATTCCGTCGCTGGTCACGAACAGTTCTTTCAACCCAAGATCAATGCCCACCATCTTCGGCGTGATCGGCAGGGCATCGGCCTCCACTTTGCACAGACAGCTAATGAAGTAGCGTCCGGCGGCGTCTTTGGATACCGTAACGGTGCTAGGGGCAGAAGGTAGATCGCAGCTCCAGCGAATGTTCAGTGGTTTGCTGCACTTGGCCAGCGTGATCTGTCCGTCACGGTACGAAAATGCCGAACTAGCAAAGGTGGCCGATTGGCGATGCTTTTTGGATTTAAAGCTCGGATAGCGAGCCCGCTTGGCAAAGAAGTGTTTGAACGCTGATTGCTGATGTCGCAGGCATTGTTGCAGCGGCACCGAACTGACTTCGGCTAGGAACACGGTGTCAGGCTGCTTTTTCAACTGCGTTAGAAACGCGCTGGCGTCGTTGTAGCCGATCTTTTCCTGACGCTGATAGAACGCATCGGTGCGATAGCGAAGCACCGCGTTCCAGACAAACCGCACGCACCCAAACGTCCGTGCCAGCAAGGTTGCCTGCTCGGGCGTGGGGTAAAAGCGGTATTTGAAAGCACGTTCGGTTACCATATTTTACAATTTATACTTTTTTATGTAAGAGCGCAAGACGCAAAGCGTCCTAGCGGACGCCGCGCTATCCATCATCGCACTAAAAGTACGAGGTTTTCCGCTCTGACTGATAAGGCTCCTGTAAATACAGCAGCACTGAAGGTAGGAACCGCGCGCCAATAGCGCCCTGTAACTTACCAAACCTAAGCACAAACTGATTCAAACTTTGAATCTCCGCATCACTTAGTAACGCAAGTCGTTCACCGGTTAGTGGCAGCGATGTTTCCAAAGACGACAACGCATAGTCAATGAAATGGCGATGGCGCTGACACTCACGCCAATCGTCAAGTAAACGATGCTGAGGAATATCTTGATTCATAACGGTATACCCGACTGTTCGGCGATGCTGGATATAGGGGGAAATGATCTCGGCCTGGATAGTCGATCAGCATATCGATATTTTGCTCACCAAGCGCTTTCTGAAGCTGCACTTGGCAACGCATCTCGGCTCGCACAATATCGTTAACATCCTGCATCTCGTTGGTGATGAGTAGATCGATATCACCGCCTCTACGGGCGTCATCTGTACGGGAGCCAAACAGTTTGACTCCCGCCTGAGGGCCGAAACAGTTTTTACTGACTGGACGATCATTTGGCGCTGATAGTTACTCAAGCGCATGTCACTCTCCTCGCCGCTGCTTCAAAAGCTATTTTTACAAAGGCTAGCATTTATCCACACAACACCTGTAAACCTAAAAAACTCTCAACATTGACACCCAAAGCGCAACGCCGCTAAAGTCTCGTCAACTAATACAGATAATAAGGTTTACAGATGACCGTACCTCACGAACAGTTCCTTAATGAACAACGCCACGACTGGACGCTAGAAGAGATCAACGCGCTTTTCGCGCTGCCGTTCAATGATCTGCTGTTTCAAGCCCAGCAGGTTCACCGTGCCCACTTCGATGCTAACGCCGTGCAGGTCTCTACCCTGCTATCGATCAAGACCGGCGCCTGCCCGGAGGATTGCAAATACTGTCCGCAGTCCGGCCACTACAACACCCAGCTGGAAAAAGAGAAGCTGCTGGAAATTGAGAAGGTCGTCGAACAAGCCAAGGCAGCGAAAGAAGCCGGTGCCAGCCGGTTTTGCATGGGCGCCGCCTGGCGCAGCCCGCGGGATAAGGATCTACTGCTGGTCGAAGAGATGGTTCGTCAGGTGAAAGCCGTGGGCCTGGAGACCTGCATGACGCTGGGGATGGTCGACGGCGAACAGGCCAGCCGACTGGCCACGGCGGGGCTCGATTACTACAACCACAACCTGGATACCTCACCGGAGTTCTACGGCGAAATCATCACCACCCGCACCTACAGCGACCGGCTGGAAACGCTCTCCAACGTGCGTGATGCAGGCATGAAAGTGTGCTCCGGCGGCATTCTCGGCATGGGCGAAGATGCCAAAGATCGTAGCGCCCTGCTGCAACAGCTGGCCAAGCTCTCCCCGCACCCCGAATCCGTGCCGATCAATATGCTGGTGAAAGTGCCCGGCACACCGCTGGAAAACGTCGAGGATCTAGACCCCATTGAGTTCATCCGCGCCATTGCGGTCGCCCGCATTATGATGCCGCAAAGCCATGTGCGGCTCTCTGCTGGCCGCGAGCAGATGAACGAATCGACTCAGGCGCTGGCATTTTTGGCAGGCGCCAACTCGATCTTCTACGGCGACAAACTGCTGACCACCGGCAACCCCCAAGTAGATCGTGACCGTGCGCTGTTTGCCAAGCTGGGCCTGCACCCTGAGAAGCGCGAGACCTGCGAAAGCGAAGATATCCAAGCGGCACGCCTTGCCCAACAGGCACAGCAGCAGGTGCACGCCGAACGCGTTGCCGAGCTGGCGGTAGACGCCAGTGTCTGAAGCGTGGCAACAGCGTCTGGCCGACGCCCGCGCTGATCGTCAACAGACGGAGCGTTGGAGAACTCGGCAGGTAGCCAAAAGCAATACCCTCGACTTTGCCGGTAACGACTACCTAGGCCTCGCTCAAGACCCGCGCGTTAGCGAGGCCCAGGCAGCGGGCGCTCGCCGTTACGGGGCAGGTGCAGGCGCTTCGCATTTGGTCAGCGGTCATCTGGAGGTTCACGACGCCTTGGAAGAAGCGTTAGCGCGCTGGACAGGCCGCGAACGTGCGCTGCTGTTTTCTACCGGCTATATGGCCAATCTAGGCGTGCTGCAGGCGTTGGCAGATCGCCATACCGCTATTTTCCAAGACCGACTCAACCACGCGTCGCTAATCGATGGCGCCGTATTAAGCGGTGCCCGCTCGCGTCGCTTTCATCACCGCGATGCTATTGATCTGGAAAGCCTGCTGGCGCGCAGTGAGTGCGCGCATAAGCTAGTGGTCAGCGATGGCGTTTTCAGTATGGATGGCGATATCGCCGACATTGCCACGCTGGTCGAAGTCAGTCGGCAGCACAACGCCTGGCTGATGATCGATGATGCCCACGGCGTAGGGGTGCTAGGCGACAATGGCAGCGGTTGCGTGGGCAGCACCTGGAACAGCACCGAAGTACCGATTTTGGTTGGCACCCTGGGTAAAGCATTAGGCACCGCTGGGGCTTTTGTAGCCGGGGATGCCGAGCTAATCGAGCACTTGATTCAGTTTTCACGTAGCTATATCTATACCACCGCCCAGCCTCCGGCCATCGCCGCCGCGACGTTAAAAGCGCTGGAGATCGTTCAGGGTGAACCGGAACGCCGTGACCAGCTAAACGCCAATATCGCTTACTTTCGCCATGAGGCGCTGCAACTGGGGCTACCGCTCAGCGAGTCGGCCACCCCCATTCAACCGCTGATCCTGGGCGATGAAACGCGCACCTTAAGCTGGGCGTTACAGCTACAGCAAAAGAGCATACAGGTGGGGGCGATTAGACCGCCAACGGTGCCCAAGGGTGAATCCCGTCTGCGTGTGACTTTAAGCGCTCGCCATCAGCACGACGACATTGATCAACTGTTAGCCGCGCTCCACCACTGCCAGCACCAAGAGGCGTTATGCAGCCCCTTCGTTTAATTCTGCTCTCCGGCTGGGGAATCGACCAGCGTATTTGGCAGCCGCTCGAGGCGCACTGGCCAAGCGACCTAGCTGCAGCTGCCCAGGCAGTAGAGTGGCCCGGCTACGGCGATACGCCTCCCCTTGCGGCCAACGCGACGATACAAGAGCTGGCAGACGCGATGGACGAGTCGTTAGCCAGCGATGCGGTCTGGGTCGGCTGGTCATTGGGTGGGCTACTGGCGACGGCGCTACTGGCATATCTCCCCCCACCTCGGGGCCTGATTCTGCTCGGTGCGGGGGATGCATTCTGTGTCAGAGACGAGGTCAGCGCCAAAGGTGGCGTCACTAGTGCCGAGCTGAGTGCCTTTCAGCGCGCCTTTCAACGCGCTCCCACCGCGACGTGGCAACACTTTTTGCGCTGGCAAACCCAAGGGGAGCCCAGCCCTCGGCAGGCTTACCGGCAACTGCATGATTTGCTGGGTGATACGCCCCCCGCCGACAGCACCACCCTGGCTACCGGACTGCACTGGCTGGCGTCGATTGATAATCGTCCACGCTTAGCGGCGCCCCCTTGCCCGGTTGTACGCCTTATCGGGGAGCATGATCCATTAATCAGCCCCGCCCAGCGCCGCATCGGCGAACCCTTAAGTAATGTCGGCCACTGCCCGATGCTCTCGCAGCCCCAGGTGCTCGCCGCCGAGATTGTCCGTCATGCTAATCAGATGACTAACGTCAGCACGGCGGCTTTATGAACGATCTAACGCTGAAGACTGAGGCAAACTGGCAGGCACGGGTCGCCCACGCTTTCTCACGAGCTGCTCCCCGCTACGATACGCTAGCCACTGCACAACGCCATATAGGTGAGATGCTTTGGGGGACGTTACCTCCACACGCTTATAACGTGTTGGATATGGGGTGCGGCACCGGTGTCTGGACACAGCGGTTGGCTGAACGTTACCCGAATGCTCGTATAACGGGGTTAGATCTAGCCCCTGGCATGCTGGGACAGGCCCGCCAACGCTATGGTGAAAGCATCCACTGGCAACCGGGTGACGCTGCTGCCCAGCCATTTGATAAACGTTCATTCGATCTGGTGTTTTCCAACTTGGCGGTGCAATGGTGCCCCGACATTGGCGCGGTGATGGAGGAGCTTTACCGGGTACTCACGCCCGGTGGGCAGGCGCATATCACCACGCTGCTGCCCGGCACCCTGGAGGAGATAGCCTTTGCCTGGCAGCGTCCGGAGGCGCTGCTGCAAACACCTGATCGCGCCAGCGTCGAGAGTGCCATTCTTGATCACGGCTTAACCATCACCCGGCAGACGACCACCGTGGAACGATTTTATTACCCTGATTTAAAGGCGGTGATGGCGTCGATCAAAGGTGTCGGCGCCCAGATTGCCCGGCCACAAGCCAGCCTTAGCCGAAATGACATCGCCGCCGCACAAGCGCGCTTTGAACAACGCCGCCAGCCGGAAGGCTTACCCGTGAGCTACCACTGCTTAACGCTGCAATTGGAAAAATCGCTATGAACATCTGGTTTGTGACGGGCACCGATACCGATGCGGGTAAAACCTTGGTGACCAGCGGATTGCTATATACCGCCCACCAACAGCAGTTGAGCACGCTGGGCTTGAAACCCATCGCCTCGGGCAGCCAAGCCACGCCTAAAGGCCTGCGAAATAGTGATGCCCTCGCTCTTCAGCACCAAAGCGTGCCGCCGGTCGACTACGCCACGGTGAACCCCATCACCTTTGCCCCCGCCATTGCGCCTCATCTTGCCGCATTAGAGGCGGGTCAGCCGCTTGAGGTTAGCGCCATCGTTAGCTTGTTGCGCGAAACGCTTAGCCAAACACCTAGAGACGTCACTCTGATTGAAGGCGCCGGTGGCTGGCGCGTACCGTTAAACGAGCAGGAAGATTTTGCCGATCTGGCGATGGCGCTTGAGCTGCCGGTGATTCTAGTGGTTGGCCTAAAGCTGGGCTGCTTGAATCATGCCCGCTTAACGGCGGAAGCTATTCGCGCCGACGGCTTGGTAGTAGCAGGCTGGGCAGGCAGCGTAGTTGACCCCGCTTTTGCGGCTAATACAGCCCGTTTTGAGGCCAATATCGCTCATTTAAACGCCAAACTCGCGGCCCCCTGTTTAGGCATCGTTCCTCATCTAGATGACCCCGACGCCGCAACTGCCGCCCCCTACCTCTCCCTGGAGCCGTTATGAACACGCCGGTTTGGCATCCTTATGCCCACTTAAAAACCCAAACGCCCGCGCCCAAGGTGGTGGGCGGTGACGGTACTCACTTTGTGCTCGAAAGCGGCGAGCGTCTGCTGGATGCTACCTGCTCCTGGTGGTGCATGATTCACGGCTATGGCCACCCGCGCCTTGTATCGGCCATCCGCGAACAGGCAGGTGAGCTTTGCCATGTGATGCTCGGCGGCTTAACCCACGACCCCGCCGATCAATTAGCGCGTGAGCTGGTGCGCATTACCCCCGCCGGGCTGAACCATGTGTTCTACTCGGATAGCGGTTCGGTGGGCATGGAAGTGGCGATGAAAATGGCCCTCCAGTATCAGGTACTCACCGGCAACCCCGGCAAGCAAAAGATGCTCTCGTTGATGAAGGCCTACCACGGCGACACCACCGGCTGCATGGCGGTATGCGACCCGGAGGAAGGCATGCATAGCCTGTTCGCCAGCCTACTGCCACAACACCATTTCGCCCCGGCGCCCACGGCCCCTTTTGATGCCACCGCTGAACAGGTCGAGCACGACCTTAGCGCCCTGCGTCGCGTACTTGAGCGCCACCATGATGAAATCGCCGCCCTATTGATGGAACCGCTTTTACAAGCAGCAGGCGGGCTCAACATGACCTCGCCGGACTATGTCACTGGCGCCAGGGAACTGTGCGATGAGTTTGGGGTGCTGCTAATTTTTGATGAAGTCGCCACCGGCTTTGGCCGCACCGGCAAACTGTTTGCCGCCGACCACGCGGGCATCACGCCGGATATCATGGTGCTCTCCAAAGGCTTGACCGGCGGCTATTTGGGTCACGCCGCTACGCTCGCCACGGATCGTGTCCATGACGCCTTTATCGGCGACACTCCCCAGCACGCTTTTATGCACGGGCCTACCTTTATGGGCAACCCGCTGGCCTGCCGCGTGGCGTTGGAGAGTCTGCGCGTCTTCGAGGAAGAGAATTACCTGGACAAGATTGCCAAGCTCAGTCAGCAACTGCAGCGTGAACTACTCGAAGATCAGGCACTGAATGCACATCCGGCCGTGGCTGACGTTCGCGTGCTCGGCGCCACCGCAGTGATCGAAGCGCACTCCGCTGAAGCGTTAAAGGGCGTAGGTGACTTCGCCCGCGAGCGCGGCGTATGGCTGCGTCCCATTGGTCGCTGGCTCTATACCATGCCCGCCTACATTACTTCTGAAGCGGAAATCTCCCAGATTACCGATGTAATGAAGGCGTGGTTTAGCCGCAGCTAAAGCGAGGGCTATGACAATACAAGATTACCCTGCTGCTTCCAGCGGTTTACCAACGCTGGAACGCCTTCTCCAGCCGTGGTATTGATTGCCAGCACGCCCGGCGGGCTGAGCATATCCGCCTCCGGGTCGACCAGGGCGCAGGGCGTGTCGTAGTCAATGTACGAGAGCAGCGAAGCAGCGGGCATGACGGCCAGCGACGTGCCAACGACCAGCAGAAAGTCAGCCTGGCTAACAAGGTCGCAGGCCTCCGCAAACAGCGGCACCGATTCGCCAAACCAGACCACGTCGGGCCGCAGTTGGCTGCCCTTGTCGCACACATTGCCCAGCTCGATGCCCCCTTTCGGCAGCGGGTAGCGCATGCGTTCATCAATTGACGAACGGGCTTTTAAAATCTCGCCATGCAAATGTAATACATGGCGAGAGCCTGCACGTTCATGAAGGTCATCAATATTCTGGGTAATAATGCTAACGTTAAACCCCTCTTGCTCCAGGGCAGCCAGCGCCTTATGGGCCGCGTTGGGCTTGGCACGACGTATCTGTTCACGACGCTGGTTATAAAAATCCAGCACTTGCTGCGGATTGCGCCGCCACGCCTGAGGGGTGGCGACATCTTCAACCGGATGGTTCTCCCATAGTCCGTCGCTGGCACGGAAGGTCTTGATGCCACTCTCGGCACTAATCCCAGAGCCGGTAAACACCACCAAATGCGGGCTTGCTGCCATGCTTACCTCGTCGCTTGTGTTTCATGGGCCTAAAATAGAAGCCTAATATACCAGTTGGCCTATCGTACCCACGAAACGCTGCTTATTTCGATAGGGGTATACGTCGATGACCCGGCCATCGATAATTGCCTGCTGCAGTTCCAGCCAGTAATCCGGGTCGAATAACTCTGGATGCTGCTCCATAAACAGGCGGCGCAATTGAGGGTTGGCAAACATGAAAGGGCCAAACTCCTCCGGGAAAATATCGTTAGGGCCGATGGATAACGTATCGCCCCCCTGGAAGTCATTGCCATAGGATTTCGGAAGTTGCCGGAAACGGCATTCAGTGAGGTAGCAGACCTCATCGTAGTCGTAGAAGATCACCCTTCCATGGCGCGTCACGCCAAAGTTTTTCAGCAGCATATCGCCAGGAAAGATATTCGCCGCAGCCATCTGCTTGATGGCATTGCCGTAATCCTTAAGCACCATCTCCTTCTCTTGTTCGCTGCACTGCTCTAGATAGATATTCAGCGGCGTCATCATGCGCTCGGTGTAGCAGTGTTTGATAATGACCTTATCGTCTTTCAACACAACGGTAGAGGGCGCCACTTCCAGTAAGTGCTCCAGGCACTCCGGCGCAAAATGATCCTGGCGGACAATAAAATTGGAGAACTCTTGAGTATCGGCCATGCGCCCTACCCGGTCATGGCGTTTTACTAGCCGGTACTTTTCGCGCACCACGGCGTGGGTCACGTCTTTAGCCGGGTCGAATTTATCTTTAATGATCTTAAACACGGTGCGAAAGCTGGGTAACACAAACACTGCCATCACCATGCCGCGCACGCCAGGGGCGATAATAAACTGATCTTCGCGCTTGGCGACCTGACGGTTCAGGGCTCGGAAAAACTCAGTTTTGCCATGTTTGAAGAACCCGATGGCAGCGTAGAGTTCCCCTTCGGGTTTGTGCGGCATCAGCTGCTGCAGGTAATCGACAAACTCCCTGGGCACCGCCACCTCCACCTGAAAATAAGCGCGGGTAAAGGAGAAAATAATCGACACTTCATCGGTTTCGATCAGCACCGTATCCAGGTGTAGGCAAGGGTCGCCCCCCTGCTGCTCGCCAAATCCCTCGCCGTGGAGTACCGGCAGCACCAGCGGTACTTGCTCTCCACCGCCACGAATACGCCCGACCAGATAAGCCCCTTTATTGCGGTAGAAAACGCTATTCAGCAATTCGATTTCCGCATCGCCGGTGTTCAAAATCGCTGAGGGTAAGTGCTGCTGTAAGAAAGTGGCGCCGAGATGGGTATCCTGGTCTATTTCCGCAAAACGGTTTTCGAAAGGCGCATCGATAAGTGCCCATTTGAGCGCGCCCTGCCAGTCGCCATTCACCTGTTTGCGACGGCATAGGTCAATTCCCGAGCGATGGGCAGCATCCTCCCGGGAGCTATACACAAACATCCACTCATTGCGGATATGGCGATGATGGAAAATGGCGCAGAACAGCGAGTTAAAGAAGGTCTCAGCGAGTTCGTAATCGAGCCGGTGGCTGATCAGTTCAGCATAGTGGTTGCGCGCCTCGCGCCAGCTCTCGCAGTGGGACACCACATCAGGATCGAAAGTGCGCTTTAAGCGCCCAAGCGTAACGTCGATCTTTTCCTGATAAAGATTAATGCGCTCCGCCGACGCCTGTTGGGTATCACGCCACGCCGCATCACGGAAACGACGGCTGGCATCGGCAGTGATCTCTTTAAAGCGCGCACGGTACTCATCAAAACCGTGCAAAATCGTCGTGGCTAAGCGGTACGCAGGTGCGTGTTTCAAGGGCCGTGCTCCTGATCATTTTTACCAGCTTCGCGTAACTGGAAGCTACATGCGAGACGACCTTGGTGGGTAGCCAACGCCAACTTAGCGCAGGGGCTCGATTAGGTTGATCTGAAGGCAAAAAGGCCCCGCGGTGCGGTCAGCGATTAAAAAGCCGACCTGGTGAATCTCACTAGGGGTTACGGCAGGGGCGTCACTCAATAGCGTTCCCCGTCGCACTGCTTCAAAAGCATCCCATGAAAAGTGCAGTGTCTCCCAGGCATCTTGAGAAGGCGTAAATTTCACTCGGTACGCTGAAGCATTGCCAAGAGAGGTACTTTTCAGGCGCAGTTGATAGGTACGTCCGTCGCCCCGCACGGTCAACGCTATCCCTTGGGCATCCGCTAGCGTTGGCTCGAAACCGTTGGGCTCGCGGCGAACGGAAGCAAAACCACCGCCGTTTTCCAGCGACACCTCGCCATGAAAGCGACCTTCGTTGTCAGTAACGCTAAACGTGCTCTGTGAAACACCGCCCATCACGCCATCATCCACTGCGTACCAGCGCTGCTGCTCGTTTGGGCTATCAAATGTCAACGCCATGCTTACTCCTTATCATTAGCCAAAAAAGCCTCTTTGCCGCAGGGCAAAGAGGCTTGGTCAGCCTAGGCGATTAGCCTTGTAAATTACAGCTTCGCTGTCGTGACCGCTGGGTCTGAATCACTATCATCCAGCTCCTCAGGTGACGCGACTACCAGTGCAAACTCCTCCTCGGCGGTTTTGGCTACGAGGTGATTCTTGCTGTAGAGGAAGAAGTAGGCTGCGCCAACAATGAACAGCACGATGGTGTAGTTAAAGGCGCGTGGGTCGAAGGCGTATACCCCAGTGAGCGCAACCAGGGAAAGTACCAGTGCAATCCCTGAGGTGACGACACCGCCAGGCGTTTTATACGGGCGCGGCAGGTCGGGTTGTTTTACCCGCAGCAGAATATGGCTGAGTGCCATGAGCGCATAAGAGATCGTCGCACCGACCACGGCCATTCCCAGCATCAAATCGCCTTCCCCGCTCAACGACACCAGAAAACCAAACACGCCGGGCACGATCAGTGCCAAATAAGGCACTTTACGGCCACTGGTCAGCGACAACGGTTTGGGAAGGTACCCCGCCCGTGAAAGCGCAAAGACCAACCGGCTGTAGCCATAAATAATCGAGAAGAAGGAGGCGATCAGCCCCGCCAAGCCCAGCACGTTCACCAACGTGGCCAGGGTCGGGTTGCCCGCTGCGTTCAACGCATCCACCAGCGGCACGCCGCTCTGGCCGATCATCTCAGCGCCCGCCGCCCCGGCCAGCAGCACCACGACCAGCAGCGCGGTGAACAGCAGGAACAGCATCGCGCCGATAATGCCTTTGGGCATGTCCCGGGCGGGGTCTTTGGCTTCTTCCGCGGCCAGCGGTACACCTTCCACCGCCAGGAACAGCCACATACCAAACGGCAGCGCCGCCCAAACGCCGTACCAGCCAAACGGCATAAAGGTGCTGGCCCCCGCCGAATCGGTGGGGGCAATATCAAACAGGTTGGCAGCGTCGAAACTGCCAATTAGCGCGACAGCAGTTGCCAGAATAGCGAACACCGCCAGGCCGCTAATCACCATCATGACCTTGAGCGCTTCCCCTACGCCTGCCAAGTGGATACCAATGAAAACGGCGTAGAAAATCAGGTAAACCAGCGGGCCGTTAATGCCGATTAACGCCTCTACCGCGGCACCGATAAAAATCACAATCGCCGCTGGGGCCAAGGCGTACTCGATCAGTACCGCAAGGCCCGTTAAATAACCACCGGCAGGCCCCATTGCTTGGCGGGCAAAGCTGTAGCCACCGCCCGCTGCAGGAATCGCCGCGGACATTTCCGCGAGGGACAGCACCAGGGCCAGATACATCAGCGCCATCAAACAGGCCGCTATCGCAAAGCCACCCCAGCCCGCTTCTGCAATACCAAAGTTCCAGCCGGCGAAGTCACCGGAAATAACGTAGGAAACCCCAAGCCCCGCGAGCAATATCCAGCCCGCGGTGCCTTTACGCAACTGACGTTTCGCCAGGTACGCCTGATCAATCGATGGTTGTGTCATCGTTTTGCCCTTTTAGTGTGGAACGAAATCGTCGTCAGCGGCGTGCTGTTGTTTATCAACGTTGTTCCGTTTTGTTATGTGATCGTTGTTATAGAATGTCGCTTTTGGGTGACGTTAATCCGCCACCAGGAAGTTACGCGTCGAGCCTGATGCTGAGTCCCCTTCCAACACATCGTCCTCGCTGCGGTCTTTCAACTTAACGCCAGACAATTTGAGCTGACGGGCCTCTTTTAACAGCAGAAAGAAACGCCGGGCGGCCTCCTCTATTTGCAAACCCGCCGGGCGCACGTTGGAAATGCAGTTTCGCCGATCATCCTTGAGCCCCGGTTCCGGCGCCCAGGTCATATACAATCCCAGGCTATCCGGTGAGCTCAGCCCCGGCCGTTCACCGATCATCACCAGCACTGCGTCCGCGTTGAGCAGCCCACCAATCTCATCGCCAATGGCCACCCGCCCCTGCTCAACAATCGTTAACGGCGCTAGCTGCCAATCAGCGGTGTCGCTGCTCAACATCTGATAAAGCGTGCTAAGAAACGGCGCGCTGTTTTGCTGCACGGCGAGCGCGGAAAGCCCATCGATCACGACAATCGCAAGGTCATAGTGCTGCTGGGACGCGGCGGCTTGCTGCAGGTGCTCACGGCTCTCGTCGTTAAGGCGTCGGCCATAATCGGGCCGCTGCAGGTACATGGCACGATCCTGGGCATGGCTGTGCAGGCGCAGCGGCGCCTCAGACACATTTAGGGCTTGGGTCAGCTCGGTGGAGAGCGCTTCGACATCCAACGGACAGTGAACCGCATCCTGGGCCTGGGCGTGAGCCAACTGAAACGCCAGCAGCTTGCTGGTCGGCAGGCTAACCCCAGCGCGCCCCAGGCCAATGCGCGCGTCGGTAAAAGCATTCAGCCTCTCCCAGGGGTTCTCCACCACGATGGGGGATGACGAATCAGGTGCCATGGCGCGACTCCTTGGGCAGATGGCGCAGGCTATTGGCAAAGGCGGCCGGAAGCTGGTCATTGAGCCGGTGGGTGCTGACATCCTGGAAAATCTGCATCTCTTCGAGCCAGTGCTCAAATTCCGGCGCGGCCTTCAGTCCCAGCACCCGCCGTGCATAGAGCGCGTCGTGGAAAGAGGTGGTCTGGTAGTTGAGCATGATGTCGTCAGAGCCCGGGATGCCCATGATGAAGTTGCAGCCCGCCACGCCGAGCAGCGTGAGCAGGTTATCCATATCGTTTTGATCGGCTTCGGCGTGATTGGTGTAGCAGACATCACAGCCCATAGGCACACCCAGCAATTTTCCGCAGAAGTGATCCTCAAGCCCTGCACGGGTGATCTCTTTGCCGTCAAAGAGATACTCCGGGCCGATAAAACCCACCACGGTATTGACCAGCAAGGGGTTGAACTTGCGCGCCACCGCATAGGCGCGCGATTCGCAGGTTTGCTGATCGAGCCCGTGATGGGCATCGGCGGAAAGCGAGCTGCCCTGCCCCGTTTCGAAATACATCACGTTGCGGCCTACGGTGCCACGATTGAGCGACTGCGCGGCCGCTTCGGCCTCGGCGAGAGTGCTCAAGTCAAAGCCAAAGCTGCGGTTGGTGGCCTCGGTGCCCCCAATCGATTGGAAGACCAAGTCGACCGGGGCGCCTTGCTCGATCGCCTCCAAAGTGTTCGTTACGTGGGTCAACACGCAGGACTGGGTGGGGATTTGATACTTCTGAATCACCTCATCCATCAGGCGCATCAGCTTGACGCTCTGGGCGACGTTATCAGTCGCAGGATTGATGCCAATCACCGCATCGCCACTGCCATAGAGCAGGCCATCCAGGATACTGGCGGCAATACCGGTCACATCATCGGTGGGATGGTTGGGCTGCAGTCGTGTCGAGAGCCGCCCCGGCAGTCCAATTGTGTTGCGAAAGGCGGTGGTGACCCGGCACTTTTTGGCCACCAGAATTAAGTCCTGATTGCGCATCAGCTTGCTGACGGCAGCGGCCATTTCCGGGGTAATCCCCGCTTTCACTTCCGCTAATACTTCACTGGTCGCGTGATCAGAGAGTAGCCAGTTACGAAAATCGCCCACGGTAAGATGACGAATGGGAGCGAAGGCGTCGGCGTCATGATCATCCATAATCAGCCGGGTGATCTCATCCTCTTCGTAAGGAATCAGGGCCTCATTCAAAAAGGTGGTCAGCGGGAGTTCGGCGAGTACCATTTGAGCGACCACCCGCTCTTCGGCACTCTCCGCCATTACGCCAGCCAATCGGTCGCCAGAACGAGGCGGTGTGGCTTTGGCCATCAGCTCGGCTAGGCTTGCGAAGCGGTAGCTGCGACTCCCCACCGTGGTGTGATAGGTCTGCGCCATGGAGCTTTCCTTTTTTACGACTGCTTTTTTTATCGCGCTGACTGCGCGTTGGGGTATAAAACTTGCTTGTTTCCACCATAGCGCTATCACTAGAGAGGGAGTATCGAGTTTTGGCAAACCCGTGAATATTTAATAAATTTAAATAAATACAGAAAGTTAAGGCGTTTAGCCAGCAATATTGGGCTCATATAACGCCTCGAGGAGAGCCCCATGACCACGCTCGAAAGCGCATTTGCACCAAAAAGATACGTTCAGGAAGCGTTCGATGCCGATGAGCACGCGCAAAACCTGACGCGCTGGCAGCAGGAGTACGACCAGCTCAGCCCTGGCAGCTTCTATGGTCGCCTGGATGAAGTGGCATTAGAAACGATGCAGGTGTTTAAGGAGCACACTGGGCAAGCGCTACGCCAGCAGTGTCGGGTATGGCCAAACTCGCTATGGATCGGCATTCCCACGACGCGACATGGCACGCGGATCAATGGCCAAGCGCTTAGCGAGGGCGACGTAATGTGCCGCCCCGGTGGGCGGGATTTTGAATTGGTGACGCCGGAAGAATTCGATATCTATGGGCTGGTGATTCAATTGCCAGCGTTAGCAGAGGCCGCTAAGCGACAGGGGATGAGCTTGGATACAGGCTGGGACGTCATGCCCCGTCGGCAAGCAGCAAGCGAAACGCTCAAGGCCGTCGCGTTTCTTATCGAGCGCCTGCTGATTAGCCAAACGCTGACCATTGCTAGCCATATCCATCAAGACATTCTGCTGATGGCGCTGCTGGAACTCCTGCAAGTCGAACAGCCTAGTGCAGAGCTGCCACCCAGCTATGCGCACCGTAAAGAAGTGGTTGACCGGGTAAAACGCTACGTGGACGAGCACATGGATGGCCCGGTAACCATGGATGAACTTTGCCAGCTAACCCATGTTAGTCGGCGCACGCTGCAGTACAGCTTTACGGCCATTCTAGGCATTAGCCCGCTGCAGTATTTACGTTTAACGCGGCTCAATCGTGTCCGTCGGGCGCTGCGTGCCGCATCACCCGAGCAGTCAGTAACGGAAATAGCCACCTACTGGGGCTTCTGGCATCTGGGCCAATTCGCCCATGACTATAAGCAGCAGTTTGGTGAATGTCCGTCACACACGCTTAACGCAAAATTAAGCTTAGTTAAAGGTCGGTAAATGCGTGGATTCGCGCCCTGGCAGACCCAACTCAAACCAACTGCGATGCGCCTTGCTGTCGACCCATAGGTGATAGTGCAATTGAGACATCATCACTGGATCATCTAGAAAATCCAGCCGCTCCAATCGACTCATCCCCGCTGGCCCCATCAATACGGCGCGAGAAACCCGCTCGGCTCGGCGCTGGCGTATGGGCTCGACATCGGTGTGCCGTGAAGTGCCTAAGGCCGTTGCCAACGCATTAGGCACGGGCTCTACCACCACTCGGACAAAAGAGGGGGCCGACATCCCGGTGTTCATCTGGGCAAGCAAGCTCACCATGCGTCGCAGCACCCTTGGTGGCTGCGTTTCTTCAGGAATCCGGAACAGCCGCTTTTGAAAGCTGAGCTGCCCTAGCGAAACACGGCTCGATAATGCCGATACCGGGATGGATAGCATCAAAGCAACGACAATGGGCGAGAGCCACCAGAGAAAGGTGGGTTCCATCACGTAAACACCCGCTGCCCACACAGCTCCTATGAGAGTCTGTGTCCAATGAGCGCGGATAGCATCACCCCACGTGGTGTCGCTATTTTCCCGGGACGGTGAGCGCCACTGGACCGCCCATCCCATTACAGACGTCAGTACAAAGCGGGTGTGAAACAGCATTCTTACCGGCGCTAACAACATCGAGAACAGCGACTCGAGAACCATGCTCGCCAATACCTTAAGCGGCCCACCAAATTGACGGCTGCCCTTTATCCAAACCAGCAGTACGCTGAGCAGCTTAGGCAAGAACAGCAGTAGCGCCGTCACACCGAACAACCCCACCGCTAAGGTTGGATTCCATTGTGGCCAAACAGGAAACAACATTCCCGGTTCAGGAAAATAGTCGGGCGTGCTAAAGGTATGCACGGCTAGAAGTGCGGTAGAAAGAACTAAAAAAAGACACCATAGCGGCGCTGACAGATAAGACATTAAACCGGTCAGGAAGACGGCGCGGTGAACGGGATGAATACCTTGCGAGAAAAACAGCCGGAAATTCATCAAATTTCCGTGGCACCAGCGCCTGTCGCGATTGAGCTCATCAAGCAGGTTAGGCGGCATTTCTTCATAGCTGCCTTCCAGTTTATAGGCAATCCATACCCCCCAACCCGCGCGCCGCATCAGCGCCGCCTCGACAAAGTCATGGGATAGTATCTCACCGGACATGGAGCCTTTACCGGGCAGCGGCGCCAGTATGCAGTGCTGCATAAACGGGGCTAGACGAATGATCGCGTTATGGCCCCAGTAGTGCGACTCGCCCAGCTGCCAAAAATGGAGCCCGGCGGTAAACAACGGCCCATAAACCCGCGTCGCAAACTGCTGCATGCGAGCGTACAGGTTGAGGCGCCCCGAAGCGCGGGGCGCTGTTTGGATAATGCCAACCCTCGAGTGCACCTCCATCATTTGCACCAACCGGGTCAGGCATTTGCCGCTCATGACACTATCGGCATCCAGCACCACCATGTAACGATAGAGTGCCCCCCAGCGGCGGCAAAAATCGTCCAGATTACCGCTCTTGCGTTTGACACGGCGTTGTCGTCGGCGATAGTAAACTTGGCCGAAAGCATCCAGGTCACGGCACAACACCAGCCAAGCGTAGGTTTCTTGAATGGCAATATCGGGATCGGACGTATCGCTCAGGATAAAGATATCGAAATGCCGGTCATTACCCGTGCTGCGCAGTGACTCCAGGGTGGCGCGCACGCCGGCAAAGACCCTGGCAACATCCTCATTACAGATCGGCACCAGCAGTGCAGTGCGCGCCTCATCATCAATAGGCTCGTCGCCCACTTCGCTGTCAATGGCGTAGCGATCATGGCTTCGTAATAGTTGGAAAAACCCCATCAAAGCGGTCCAAAATCCCGCGGACACCCAGGCGAACAGCAGCACAAACAGCGACAGGATAGTGACCTCAAGCCACTGCAGGCCCTGGCCGGGGAGTACGGTACGCATCTGATTGGCAGCGATGATACTTTGACCGAAAATCAGCACCAGCAAAATCCAACGACGCCTTCTGGCGACCCACTTCCAGGACGCGGAGGGTGACTCTCTTCTGCGCTTTCGAAAATCACCGTTAGCCCAGCGCTTGAAACGGCGCCCAATATTGACGAAAGGATTGGTCGACCACTTCTGGGGCGCCAATGGCGTTCGTTTCATCGGCGGCGACGTTCGCAGGCGCGTAATGCCAGACGTGTCCGTTGACAGTACCTCTGGTGGTGCTAATGGCGGCTCTGCATAGGCAAGCGCTAGGCGTCGACCCACTGATAATGCCGCTGGGTCATCATTATTTTTATGCTGCCAATCACCTTCGCTCTCGCTATCTCCACCCAACGCAGCATGCAGTGAAGCCATATCAAGTTTATCAAGGTCACCGGCTAATAGCGTGTAGCGCTCCTTACGATCCTGGGTTTCCAACGCCAATCGCTCTAGATAGAGATCCGTTGGCGTTGCCTGGGAGGAAGACTTTTTTTCAGCCATTAGCGGGCAGCCTGTAGTACCACGTTTCGGACATTTGTTTGCCATCGAGCATTAGCTTGGCCCTGATATCCAAAGGCTGGCTGCCATTACTGCGCTTCACGTTGACAAATACACGCCAGCCGTTGGTCGCCGGGTTATGAACAACGCGACTATTGGCTAATTCGCCATTATCGCCAACACTTGCCTCAACGCTCATATTTGCATCGCGGCCGATACCGGAAAGCGAGGGCCCGATAAAATCGAGAACGAAAGCGAGCGTACCGTCGGGCTCGCGCACCAGGTTATCGCGAATCACCTCTCCCCGTGAGCGACGTGTTTCTTCAACCCACGCAAGCTGAGGATCAAGGTGACGGCTTTCATCGGTTGTGAACGTAATACGGTAATCGAACGCCAGCGGGGTTTCAGGGTCATGTGCTTCATCAGCCAGCCACATCGAAACGATGTTGTCGTTGGTCTCGTTGTCTGTCGGAATCTGAATCAGCTCAACACTGCCTGCCCCCCATTCATTTTGTGGCTCAACCCAAGCGCTTGGGCGTAGGTCATAGCGTGCGGCAATATCCTGATAATCGCTAAAATTGTGGCCACGTTGCATCAGACCATAACCGCGTAACTGAGGCGTTGCCTGTCGATTCATCATCAATCTGGCTGGATTGGCTAGCGGGCGCCATGTCCAACCATTTTGCGCATCATTGATTAATAGGCCATTAGAGTCATGGATTGCCGGGATATAGTGTTGTGTCGAAGAGGGCTGCTCTGGGCCGTAAAGGTACATGCTGGTGAGCGGTGCTATCCCCAATTTCTCGACCGCCCGGCGCAAATATAGCCGCGACTGCACGTCGACTAAGGTGTCTTCTCCAGGACGCAGCACGAAGCGGTAGGCGCCAGTAACGCTAGGCGAGTCAAGCAGGGCGAAAATCGTCAAGTACTGGCTCTCTGGGCTAGGTTCGATGATCCACATTTCTGTAAAACGAGGAAACTCCTCGCCTGAAGGCAACCCTGTATCAACAGCCAGTCCGCGCCCTGAAAGACCATAAACCTGCCCTCTGCCAATAGCGCGGAAATAGCTTGCCCCCAGAAAGACCATTATCTCCTCATTGCGGCCACCTTCATTGAGCGCATGGTTGATCTTAACACCGGCAATACCAATGCTATCGCTGTTCTTCACTTCGTCGGAGATGCCTAAATCACCGTAAGTGAAGTCATCAGGGTTGTAAGCAAAGCCATGAACCTCGCCTTCCTGATCAATACTGTTTAACTGGATTGCGCTGTCGTAATGCATCCCTTCATGGATAAAGCTCAGGGTGAAAGGTGCGCCTCTACCGCTCCACACGTCGCGATCTCGCTTGTACTGTATTTGCGCATATTCCGCAAAACTGAGTTCTCGCAGCTCATTGGGCAACGACGTTTCTGGAGCACGATAGCCCTGCTGGGCTAGCTCTTCTGCTTTTCTAGCGACATCTTCAAAGCCAAACGCAAAAGCCTCAAGAGGGAAGCTTCCAACCAGCAGCCCGCCTAGAACAGCTAGAGAAAAAAAATCGTTGCGGCGTGAAAATTTGCTTAGCGGGGTCGATCCACTCATTTAGCGTAATCCTCCTGTACAATCCTTTGCCTGAAATCAAATACGCTTATTTGCCGAATCGACATACGTGAGAGACCATTCGATCAGCTAATTGCGTCCTTCTGCTATTGCTCGCCATCGCCAAAACACACGCCATGCGCGTATGTAACGATTAGATTACATTTTAGGTATAGCATGAGTCTAGACTACTTGGCACCCTGATTGGCCGAGCTTTTTGAAAGGACTGAGGCAAAAAAATTAGAACTTACTCAATATGTTGAACCGCGTGGAGAGGCGCTACATTAAGCGGGTGGTCTATTACAAGCCGTAGTTTTGCGAAAACCCTGCGCCAATACTTAGCCAACATCTACCGGTTAGATTAGCAGAGCCAGCGCTGAACAAACTGCTCGGCGGCCAGTGGCCGGTCAAAGTAGTAACCTTGACCTTGGTTGCAGCCAAGTGAAAGCAAGGCGGCGATTTGATCTTGGCTTTCAATACCTTCGGCAATGGTTTCAAGCCCTAACGTGTTCGCCATGGCAATAATCGTCGCCACGATGACACGGTCATTGTCACTAGTGAGCATATCGCGGACGAAGGAGATATCGATTTTTATTTTATCGGCGGCAAAGCGCTTCAGGTAGGCAAGCGATGAGTAGCCGGTGCCAAAATCATCGATAGATAGCCCCAACCCCTTTCCCTTTAATACTTCGGTCATGGCGATCGCTTTTTCAGGATTTTCCATGATGCCGCTTTCGGTAATTTCCAAGCTAAGTTGCGAGGGCTCGATGCTGAAACTAGCACAGCTATCAAGCAGGTTAGCGACCAGGCTTTCTTCCTCGAACTGCTGTGCGGCTATATTGATCGCTAGCTGCCCCGGCATTGAATGGCCCTGCGCCCGCCACTCAGCCAGCTGTCGGCAAGCTTCTTCAATCACCCAATAACCAAGCGCTACAATCATCCCACGCTCCTCGGCGATGGGAATGAATTTACCCGGCGATACGTCGCCAAGCTCTTCATCGTGCCACCGGCACAGCGCTTCGGCGCCAATTAATTGGCCACTGTTTAAATCAACCTGGGGTTGAAAGTGCAAGCTTAACTGTTTTTCTGCAATAGCGGACGCTAAACGCTTGGCGATATTCAACTGCTCAGCGACGACGCGCCCCATCCAGGGTTCAAATATACAGGTGGAAAGCTTTTGTCGTTTAGCCTGGTACATGGCGATGTCAGCATGCTTCAAAAGCTCCAAGGGCGTTGCCGCATGCTGGGGATAAAGCGAAATACCGATGCCCATTGAGAGTTCAAAGGAGTGCTCCTCAACCAGCATCGGGTATGCAATGCTATCGCACAGCCGCTGAGCGGCAGCTAACGCACCAATCGCTCCTACGCCAGGGCAAACGACGACAAACTCATCGCCCCCTAATCGGGCCAAAAACTCATCCTTCGTTAGCGCCGCAGCAAAGTTGCGAGCAACGGCCTTCAGAACTAAATCGCCCAGATCGTGCCCTGCGGTATCGTTGATCTCTTTAAAATGGTTCAGATCCAGCAGCAATAGCGCCAGCTCAGGGGTCTGCGTATCGGCGAAGACTCGCTCTAAGTGGCTCATAAAAGCGGCCCGATTAGGCAATTGAGTGCCAGGATCACAAAAGGCTAATTGCCGTATTCGTACTTCGTCTCGCTGACGCTCAAGCTCTGACGCTGCACGCGCCGCAAATATCTGCAGCACATTACGCACGATATCCACTTCGTCTAGCGGCTTTTTAAACATGACGCCCATAAGGCCCATCGGCTGACCATGACTGTTATCAAGCCGACGTCCTACATAGCCGTTCACCCAATTTAGCGCCCAATTGCTCTCCTTAGGCAGCATGATGGCGGCACCCTCATGAACGATACACTCCTGCTCAACCATCACCTTATGGCAGGGAACCCCAGGCAGATAAGTGCCTATTCAAAATTAATCGCGTGATCAGTTCCGTAACCACCGAGTAAGCGGTGTACCTCTTCATGTAGACGTTCAAACGAGAGATAGGCACTCAAGGGCAGCCAGGTGTACTTCAT